>JAPLJM010000237.1 GCA_026388595.1 Deltaproteobacteria bacterium | reverse complement strand
CGATGGCGCCTACGATCTCGCCCTTAAGATTGTAGATGAGCGTCGCCCAACCGGAAAGAAACCGCCGCCCTCCCCGCAGCATGGGACAATCGGCATCACCCATGAGCACATCCTTTTCCCGGCGGATGGAGGCGTATTTCGTCTTTAAAACCTCGGACTGCATGCTCAGCAGATCGATGAGGATCGGCCTCCTTTCCCCATAAAAGGGGATGGCATCTTCGCGATCGCCTTTCCCAAGCATCTCTTCGGCCTGAAATCCCGTCATCTCTTCAATGGCCCTGTTCCAGGCAATAATTTTGCCTTCCTTATCAATCACGAATGTTGCATCGGGAAGAAAATCGATAATATCGGAGAAGTGACGTTGAGATTCCCTTAAAGCCTCTTCAGCCTGCTTCCGCTCTGTAATATCCTCATAGGTCCCCAACACTCCCTTTATCTTCCCTGCGGCGTCGAGGAGCGGAATCTTACTGGTACGGAGCCAAATCAGACCACCCTCCGGGGTTGTCCGAGGTTCTTCATAGTTGAGCTTTGGAACACCGGATTCTATAACCATCCGGTCGTCTGATCGATATATTTCAACTTGTTCCTTCCAGACCAAGTCAAAGTCCGATTTACCGATGATCTCCTCAGGTGATTCCAGGCCGGCATCTTTGGCAAAGGCATGATTGCAACCCAAATAGTTAAACTCCCGGTCCTTCCAGAAAATCCTAACCGGAATGGCGTCCAGGACGAGACGAAGCAACTGCTGCGATTCGCGGAGCGCCTCTTCGACTCGGTTGTGTTCGACATTCAGCTTTTCCAGGCCTACAATTCGCTGGCGCATACCGACCAGCTCTGTTATGAGCGCTTTTTCCCCCTTTTTTTCATCTATCATACTTGGGCACTCCCCTAATTTGAGCCTGTTCAACCTCTGTCATTTCTTATGCTACATGATCCGACGTCTTGACATCTATGAGGCCGTATATTAGGGAAAGAATATCTATATGTCAATGAAAATTGAGGATATAGGCACATATTTTGACCGCATGTACTGCATCAATCCGTGATCATCTTTATCATGGCGGAGAGGTATTCTTTGTGGCGGGCATGGTAAAAGGCAAGGGCCAGCTTGTAATTACGGCCGATGAGGCCGTCATGGAACATCTGGTCCATCTCCCGTCGCCGGCTGAGGATGAATTGGGAGCGCAGGAGGATCTTTTTCTCTTCGGCGGACATCTTGTTCAGCCGCTCACGCAGGATTTTCTGAGCGCGGGGCTGATACATCCAGAAATACATCAGGTCGAGGGCGTTGATGATCATAATCTTTTCCAGATCTCTCGCTTCGCTGTTCATGGCGTTGATCATCCCTGCAGGCGTCGCTAGCAGGGAGAGCACATCTGTTTCGGGGAGGAGCATCTCCATTCTGGCATAAACATCAAACAACTGGGGCAGTTTCCCGGCATAGTCACGGGCGCGCATCCGCATGTTGTCGAGACGGTCGGCCAGCCCTTCGATCACGGCGGCCACCGAGTCGGACGCTATTTTGGAAATCACGGCGGCCCACTGCTGGAGGATGCCGTTCACCCCGCTTATCCCTGCCATGGTGAGGATCATGCCGATCCCTGCATTGAACACAATGGCCAGGGGAATGGACAAAATACTGCGGAAGGCGTTTCCCACAACGGCGGCCCGCGGCAGGCCACGGAAGGCGTTATGGCCGGAAAGATACAGACCGTTCACCAGGGCAATCACGGCATACAGGACGAAGGGGTTGCTGGCCGTGGTGATGCCCAGCAACCTCTCAAGCAAGAGCGTTTTCGTGAAGTAGTCGAGGAGGGGGACGGAAAAGCCGGTAAACATCAATGAATCGGCCAGGCGCTCCCAGCTGACGTAATCTTTCCAGTGGAGCAGGGGCGTGCGCCGCAGGCCGCCGCCGCCCAGGACCGATTGGATAATATTGCGAAGGCCGGTAATCCCGAACCAGATGAAGGCACCACCGTAGGCCAGAACCCACCAGTCTTTGCTCAAATAAAACGTCAGAAAGGCGGGTAGAAAACCGAAGGCGATCTTCATGCCGGCTTTCAAGTGACTGTTGAGATATTTCCAGGAAAACCCCGGCTGCGCCGACGGCGGGGGCGGCTCCTCGAGGGTCATGGCATTGCCGCCCTCCTCCCGCAGGGCGCTCAGGGTGGTGATATTTCCCGGCGCTTCCAGGCGGGTCGAGTAATTCTGCTTGACCCATTCTTCGCGTCGCCTTTGGCCGACCAGGTGCATTCCGGGGAGAATCCTTGCCAGCCGGTAGAACGCATTCACCCAGGCGCTGCCGCTTTCCCGGGGAATGAAGGTTTCCCGCAGATAGGCGCAGGTGACGACGGGAATCATCTCGCCGTGGGGGCCGGTGAAATGTTGAAGCTCTTTTTGCGCATGAGGCGGCAGGGTTTCCCTGATCGCGAGGCCCATGCCCTGGAGGTGGTGGGAACGCCCTGTGGAGTCGCTGCCGATACGCGCCCGCAGCGGGCTTTGCTTATAATAGGATTTCAGCCGGGGAATATTGTGGAGAATATCGCGCAGCTTTTTGATCTGCTCCGGCGACGGACCATCCGATCCTTCCTGTTGTCTGATGACGCCCAGAATGACCCTTTTCAGGGCGATGACGTTGCCTTCGTTCAGCGCCAGTTGCAGTTCGTTCATCTCCCGTGAGATAACGGTCTTGCCGGCTGCATAATCTTTTAAATTGAAGACTTCCAGGTGGGTGATCATACCCTGGCAGTCGTAGAGGATTTCCAGGACGTCCGCATCGGTCAATCCGCCCGGACTCAGTGTGATGCGGCAACTGGGGTGGAGCTCCCGGAGGCGGTTCATCAGGTTCAGCGGGGTCATCTTGAGCAGCGCCGGCTCATCGAAATCATCGCGGGGAATATTGGGATTGGGGAGATCCGGATTGCAGGCCGGCCTCAGATAACGCTCCACGACGGCTTCCGAATCGAGCGCATTCATTTCCTCAACAAGGCGCTCGATCCGGAGGCGTTCACCGGCATTTGCCCGGGTATGCTGTTTCCGAAGGTCGGCCAAGCGTATCTGCATGGCAGGGAGCAGGTGCTGATGGATGAACTCCGCCAGATGAAGATTCGAAACCTGTCCCCCACCCACGAAGGACAGAAAGGCTTTTTCTTCGAGCAGGGGGATTTTTACAACAAATTTGTTCTGAATATCGAAGCGATGGCGGTCGTTGAAAGCCTGCATTGCCGCCAGGACACAGGTTGCGCGGTATTCGGAAACCTTACGTCCCTCTGCCATAAAATCCATAACATGTTTTTCGGCAAGGAAGTTCAGGAAATCGCCGGTATCGGCAAAGCCGCGGGGGACCCAGATGAACGGGACAAAATGGTCACGGAACCTGGCGGAGAGAGAGACGCCGATGCGGATGGTCATTCTCATGATGTCCGCGGCTTCCAGAAGCTCTGCCGCCGCCTCGGGTTCAATGTAATTGTAATGAATCACCGTCAGATGGCGGATACCCTTGATCCAGGCGTCCATAATCAGGTGGGTCGGAGACTTGCGCCCTTTCGTGTTCGCATCATGGACGTGATCGTCGAAAGCGATCTGGTTCCAGGCCTCCGGCATTTCCAGAAGATGGTAGCGGTGCAGCAGGGCGCGGATCACCCGGGGTTTCCCGGACCGCGCCGTACGAAAATCATGGGCCAGTTCAAGCTGACGGCGACGATCGTCCCGCGTCCGCACCAGCTCTTTCATGATCTGCAGGAGCACCCTCGCGGTGTTGTTGCGCAGGGGGCTGCGTGTGACATTGAGCACTTCGTCCCGGACGGAACGGAGGGCGCTGACGCGTTCATGGGCCTTGCCCGCTTCCAGGGAGTCCAGGAAGTTGATCATGGCGTAGGCGATCCGCAGCCCCTGCGGCGCCGCCAGTTCCTTGATCCCATGGGGATTCAGGTACGGATTCAGGAGGTTCTTGAGGGCCTTGCTGGATTTCTCTCTGCTCAGGACATGGTTGAGCATGACCAGCAGTTGCTGGTCATTTCGGTCGAAAAGCAGTCGCAGTCTTGGCTGTTGCATAAAGAAATTCCCACCGAGACGAATAAATCCCATTAATGACAACAGGATCAATAAGGTATGGTTATTTGTACCTCAATCCTGAACAATGTGCAAATATATAACATCATGAAAATATTTGCAATCAAGTTGCATTTAATGTAGAAAAAGCCATGACATTGGAAAATGAACACTGCAATGTGGTGGCAACCCTCCGGAAAGCGGGTCTAAGCCGGACGACCCAACGAATGGCCGTGCTGAAGGTGATGATTCAGGCCGATGGACCGCTCAGCGTTGGAGAAATTTTGAAGCGGACAGACCTGGAGCAACGGATCAACAAGGTTACCGTCTATCGAATTCTGTCCTCCTTCAAAGAAAACAGCATTATCAGAGAGTTGCCGACGGATCATGGGATGAGCCTTTACGAGATGGCGTGCCTTCATAATCCTGTGCATCCGCATTTTTACTGTAAAACTTGCCGGACCATGTCCTGTCTGCCGCCGCTCAGACTATCCCAGGCGCTGGACTGGTTTGCCGGTCCGAGCACCTTTCGGATCGACGATGTGCACGTGCATGTCAACGGTGTGTGCCGGCAGTGCCAGGAGCGATCCTGATCGTGGGGCATTGCAGCCTGATTCCCAATAGCGCTTCTCCCCGGTTCATCAAACCCCGGAAGGAGAGGGTGACGTTTTTGTGTTTTGCAGTATTGACGGAACCATGAAGGATACGCATGTATAAGACACAGAGGATGATTGCAGCAGGTCTATGCGCCGGTCTGTTCATAACGATCACGCTTGCGCTTATGATGTCCTGCCAGGTAAAAGACGAGAAAGGAAGTGTGAACAAGAAACTGAAAGTTGTGACCGCGCTGTTTCCGCTTTATGATTTTGCCCGGAACATCGGACAGGATAAGGCAGAGGTCTTTTTGCTGCTGCCTCCCGGCCTTGAACCTCACAGCTTTGAGCCCAAGCCGGCTGACATGATCCGGTTGAATCAGGCGGATCTTTTCATCTACACCAATCCGGCGATGGAGCCCTGGGCGGAAAATGTGCTGAAAGGGATACAGACCCGGAGCCTGCATGTGCTTGAGGCCGGCCGGGGGATCGCCATGATGGCTGATCAGGATGGACAGGGACGGGGTGGTAATAAGGCGGGGCATGGGCATGAAGATGGACATCGACACGACCATGATCCGGGCGGCCGGGACCCCCACATCTGGCTTGATTTTTCCAACGCCGAGAAGATGGTGGATCATATTCTGGCCGGCTTCATTGAGAAAGATCCCCTGAACCGGGACTATTATCAACGAAATGCAGACGCCTACAAGCAGAGGCTGACTGACCTGGACAGACAGTTCAGAAAAGGCCTGTCAGGCTGCCGGAAAAGGGTGCTCGTGCATGGCGGGCATTTTGCCTTCGGCTATCTGGCGGAAAGGTACGGGCTCAAGTATGTGGCGCTCTCCGGTTTTTCCCCCGATGCGGAGCCGACGCCGGCCAATCTGGTCAGAATCAGCAAAATTCTGAAAGCAAACGATCTGCATTATCTCTTTTATGAAGAACTCCTGTTGCCGCGGACTGCGGAAATGGTTGCCAAAGAAACCGGTGCCTCTCTGCTGCTGCTGCATGGCGCCCATAATATCAGCAAAGAGGATTTTGACCGGGGCGTCGGCTTTATAACGTTGATGCAAACGAATCTTGAACATCTAAAACGGGGCCTCCAATGTCCATAGCGGTGATCGAAGCCGAACATCTCTTCTTCAAGTACAATGCCATGGAGGTCCTGGCGGACATTTCCTTCCAGGTCCTGCCCGGAGACTATGTGGGCCTGGTGGGGCCGAACGGGTCCGGGAAGACGACATTGATCCGGTCCATTCTGGGAATTGCCAGCCCGGTTAAGGGCAGGGTTTCCTTATTCGGGAAGGATCTTTTTGATTTTCAGGACTGGTACAAGATCGGCTATCTACCTCAGAAACTCAACAGTTTCAACCCGAACTTTCCGGCAACTGTGCGCGAGGTGGTGTCTCTGGGGATGGTTTCCCGGAAGCGCTTTCCCAAACGCCTGGACAAAGCGGATGAGAGGGCCATTGATCGGGCGCTGGAACGGCTTGGCATTTCCGATATCAAACACACGCTCATCGGGGAACTCTCAGGCGGGCAGCAACAGCGGGTTCTGATCGCCCGTGCGATGGTCGGCGGCCCGGAGCTGATCATTCTCGATGAACCCTCGGCCGCTCTGGATCCGGAAACCCGGGAACATTTTTTTGCCACCTTGCAGGACTTGAACCGGAACAGCTGCGTGACCATAATTTTGGTGACCCACGACATGGGTACCATCGGCCGGTATGCCAATAAGCTGCTGTACATCGACCGGAAGATCTTGTTTTTCGGCAGCTTTGATGAGTTCTGCCAATCGGAGAACATGACCGCCCTCTTCGGGGGAGCGGCGCAGCATCTTATCTGCCACCGCCATACGGAGCGCTTTGCATAACCGATGAAAAATGGTTCGCAAGCAGCGAATCAAATGTTTTTCGCCTTTCCAGTATTGAAGTTAACGGCATATTTTTAATCATCATGGAGTATGCGCATGTTTGAAGCGGAAAAGATTTTTGAGCTACGGCGATGCCATTTTTCACCGGTCTCATATCGTGTAGGATGAACCATGAGGCCGGAAGTTAAATAGAGGAATTTAAGCAGGCATAAAATGGACATCCTGGACTATCTAAAATATGGCTTTATCCAGCGGGCACTGCTTGCCGGTTGTTTTGTGGCTCTGCTCTGTTCCGTTCTGGGCGTACTGCTTGTCCTCCGGCGGCTTTCCCTGATCGGCGACGGACTGGCGCATGTCACCTTCGGCAGTGTCGCCTTGGGCCTGGTTTTTAAGGTCTATCCCCTTTACATTTCAATTCCCGTGGTCATGCTGAGTTCCGTGGGCATCCTGAAGCTGATGGAAAAAGCCCGGATTTACGGGGATGCGGCGATCGGCGTCGTTTCCGCGTTGGGCATCGCCGGCGGCGTGATTCTGGCAAGCGTTGCCGGGGGATTTAATGTAGATCTCTTCAGTTATCTGTTCGGAAACATCCTGGCCATCAGCGATGCCGAGGTCATGGTTTCCATCGTCCTGTCGCTGTTTGTCCTGCTGCTGATTTATGTTTACTATCATGAAATCTTTTCCATCACCTTTGATGAGGAATTTGCCCGCGCCTCGGGAATTGACACGAAAAAAATCAATGCCATGCTGGTCCTTTTGGCCGCGGTGACCGTGGTTCTGGCTATGAATGTGGTGGGGATCATGCTCGTTTCGGCACTTCTCATTCTGCCCGCGGTCACGGCCCTGCAACTGGCCCGGGGGTTCAGGAACACCCTGGTGATCGCCGGCCTGA
>JAPLJM010000087.1 GCA_026388595.1 Deltaproteobacteria bacterium | reverse complement strand
CAGAAAGTTCTGATGCAGGATATTGTCGATCACGGTGGCATGGATTTCCACCCCCGGATAGACGGAACTGAAGGGGGTCACCCGCATGTCGTAGATACCGGTGGCCGTGGCGCCCACGATCACGATTTTATCTTTAAATAGGTCGGGCGACAGCCGGTTGTGAAGGATGTCCGTAACCGAATGGTGCGGAAAGCTCTTGGCGGGTCCCAGAAAATTGACCAGCAGCCGTCCCGCTTCATCCGTCGGGATGACGAGGTTGTCCAGTTTAACCGACTCCACGCCGAAGTCGGCAATTTTGAGGGACAGCATGGGCCATTCCAGGTACTGAAGCAGCATGGAGATCGAAAGAGATGAATAATAATCGTCCTGAAATTTGACGACCAGGGGCGCCCAGCGGATCACGCCGTCGCTGTCTGGAAATGCGTTGAAATAACCACTGTTTTCGGACACATCCGCCAGAATTTTGAGATTGGGAACGGCGGCATAGGCATGGATGAAGGCCTGTTCATCCGCTTTTTTCGCCGCCTGGATCATCTGGTAGCGGCCATTGGCGATATTGTCGGCGCTGGCTTTGACCTGTTCAGGGGTGATATAGCCCACATCTTTGGCGGAGGTATGGAAGAAGTAGCCCAGGGTGACGTTTTTCGCCTTCTCGATGGACTTGGCCAGGACTGCGTCCGTATCGGCAATGCTTCTTTTCTTGTTCAGGAATCCCCTCAGGTTTGCATCCTGGCTGCCGCTCTTTTCCAATTCTCTGGATAACTCAGCGATGGTTTTCAGGCTGGAGTTCTCATCCGGTTCCGAAAAGATGACATCAAACCCCACCACTTTGGCGCCGTAGGCCTTGAGCTGGTCTACGAGCCGTGCAATCACCGATCGCGGCCAGGGCCACCTTCCCAGCTCGCTCAAGCTCTTCTCGTCAATGGTGACAATGACCGTCTCCCCGCCGGACGCGATTTTTCCACGGGAAACCATCCTCAAATCAAGGGCTTTCAATTCCATAAAGCGGAGGAAGGTGATGTCCATAAAGAAGAGGATCAGTGCAGTGAATATGATGAACAAGGTGATTTTCAGAGGCGATATGGCGCCCCATTTTTTTACCCGCTCATTCATCGGCATCCCTCCTCGCTGGTGTTCGCGGAATCATACCAGAGGATTTCAGAAAGTCAAGAAAGTGATGAAATGGCAAAAGGCAAGGCATGACATAAAGTTCCGAAATAGGCCTTGACAGGGGTAATAAATCATGATAACCGCTCGCTCGGTTTGGGACCCAGCCTCATTTTGAGGGATAAAACGGAAATCCATTGTTCTTTAATTTATATAGAATCCGAGGAGTGATCAGGTGTTGAAAGATAACGAAAAAGTCGGTGCAGTAATGGTTGTCGGGTCGGGTATCGCCGGTATTCAGGCGTCCCTGGACCTTGCCAATTCCGGAATGAAGGTTTACCTCGTTGAGAACAGCATCAGCATTGGCGGCGTGATGGCGCAGCTGGATAAAACCTTCCCCACCAATGACTGTTCAGCCTGCATCCTTTCACCCAAACTGGTGGAAGTCGGGCGTCATCCCAATGTGGAGATCATGACCCGCCGCACGGTGGAAGCCGTGGAGGGCGAACCGGGTAAATTCAGGGTCAAGCTGACGAAAGCACCCAGATTTATTGATCTTTCAAAATGCACGGGCTGTGGGGACTGCGCCAATGTCTGCCCCGTTTCCGTCAAATCGGATTTCAACGAGGGCCTGAGTGAGCGCAAAGCCACCTACCGCCATTTTCCCCAGGCCATCCCCAGCGGTTTTGCCATCGATAAACTCGGCACATCGCCCTGCAAGGCGGCTTGTCCCACCCATATCAGCGTTCAGGGTTACGTGGCCCTGATCTCGGCGGGCAAGTACAAGGAAGCCCTCAAACTAATCAAAAAAGACAATCCCTTCCCCTCGGTCTGCGGCCGCGTCTGCAACCATCCCTGCGAAGAGGCCTGTATGCGGGGCAAGGTGGAGCAGCCCATCGACATCATGCACCTGAAACGTTTCGTCGCAGACCTCGATCTGAATGATGAAACCCGCTACATTCCCGAGGTGAAGGAAAAGAAAGACAAAAAGGTGGCCATTGTCGGTGCCGGTCCGGCGGGCCTGTCCGCGGCCTATTATCTTGCTGCGGAAGGCTACGGTGTGGATGTTTTTGAGTCCCTGCCTGTTGCCGGCGGCTGGCTGGCTGTGGGGATTCCCGAATACCGCCTCCCGAAGGCCGTTCTGAGAGCGGAAATCAAGGTCATTGAAGACCTGGGGGTCAAGATCCACCTGAACACCAGCATCGGCAAGGACCTCCCCTTCGATAAGCTCCAGAAGGATTACGATGCGATCTTCATTGGCTGCGGGGCAGCGCTCTCCAGCAAGCTGGATATTCCCGGCGAAGACATGCAGGGCGTCGTTCACGGCGTCGATTACCTGAAGCGCGTCAATCTGGGCGAGAAGGTCTTCCTGGGCAACCGCGTCGCCGTGGTCGGCGGCGGAAACGTCGCCATGGACGCTGTCCGGACGGCCATCCGCACCGGCTCCAAAGACGTTTTTGTTCTTTACCGCCGTTCCCGTGCAGAAATGCCTGCATCTCCCGAAGAGATTGAAGAGGCCCTGGAAGAGGGGATCAAAATGGAATTTCTGGTGGCCCCCGTCCGCATTGTCGGAAAGGACGGAAAGCTCACGGGCATCGAGTGTCTCCGGATGGAGCTGGGCGAACCGGATGCCAGCGGCCGCCGCCGTCCCGTTCCGATCAAAGGGTCCGAATTCATCGTGGAATGTGACGCCGTCATCCCGGCCATCGGCCAGGCGACGGACCTCGATTTCGTGCCGAAGGAAAGCGGCGTCGCCATCAACAAATGGAAGAATTTCGATGTGGATTCCGTCACTTTTGCGACCAACGTGCCCGGTATTTTCGCCGGCGGCGACGTGGTCACCGGTCCGGCTACGGTCGTCAAGGCCGTCTTTGCCGGGAAGGAAGCGGCGGTGTCCATCGACCGTTACCTGAAGGGGGAGGATCTTGCCGCGGGCCGCGCCAAAGACTGGACCAAAGACCTGGCGGACAAGGGGGAGACCTCCGGGATCGCCAAAGTGGATCGTGAAAAATACCCCCACATGAAACCGAACGAGCGGAGAAGCACGTTCGAGGAAGTCGGCATCGGTTTCAGCGAAGATGCGGCGGTTCGGGAAGCGAATCGTTGTCTGGCCTGCGGCATCTGCTCCGAATGTTACCAGTGCGTGGATGCCTGTCTTGCCGGGGCCGTCAACCATGACGAAACGTACGAGGAAGAAAATATTGAAGTCGGGGCGATCATTGCGGCGCCCGGCTTTGAAGCCTTTGATGCGGGCTTGCGCGGTGAGTACGGCTTCGGAACCTACGCCAACGTGGTGACGAGCATTCAGTTTGAGCGGATTCTGTCCGCATCGGGTCCTTATTTCGGCCATGTCCAGCGGCTCTCCGATGGCAAAGAACCCCGAAAAATCGCATTTATCCAGTGCGTGGGCTCCCGGGATACCTCCTGCGACAACAGTTGGTGTTCATCGGTCTGCTGCATGTACGCAACAAAGGAGGCGATTATCGGCAAGGAGCACGCCAAGAATCTGGAACCCACCATCTTCTTCATGGACATCCGCGCCCACGGCAAGGACTTTGACCGCTTTATCAACCGGGCCAAGGGGGAATACGGCATCCGGTATATCCGCTCCATGCCCTCCACCGTTAAGGAACTCCAGCAGACCAAGAACCTGCTCATCAAATACGTGCAGGAAGACGGCAGCCTCGTGGAAGAGGAATTCGACATGATTGTCCTGTCCGTCGGCCTGACGCCGCCAAAAGAAGCGGCCAAGCTGTCCAAAGCCCTGGGGATCGAATTGCAGGAGCATGGATTTTGCAGGACTTCCCTGGAAAATCCGGTCCAGACCAGCCGGGAAGGCGTCTTTGTCTGCGGCGCATTCGGCGGCCCCAAGGATATTCCCGAAACCGTTATGGAAGCCAGCGGCGCCGCGGCCTGTGCGGAAGGTCTCCTGGCCTCCCGGAGAGGGACCATGACCTGCGAAGCAGACCTGCCGCTGGAAAACGATATCCGGGGCATCGGCCCGCGAACGGGCGTGTTTGTCTGCCATTGCGGCATCAACATCGGCGGCGTCGTAGATGTCCCTGCGGTGGTGGAATATGCGAAAACCCTGCCCAATGTGGTGTATACCACGGACAACCTTTTCACCTGCTCCCAGGATACGGCGGTCAAAATGGGCGAGGTGATCAAGGAA
>JAPLJM010000324.1 GCA_026388595.1 Deltaproteobacteria bacterium | reverse complement strand
GTCTGGAATGGCTATATTTAGTTGCCGGTATAATAATCAAATTTGCTGTTGACATCCCCTTTGTTTTGTTTTAACATACGTCAACTTTATTTGGATCGCCTGAAAATGACTTTTATGGGAAAGAGAAGAGCATTGAACTTGGAAAAATTGTCAGGGTTATTGTGCCTCTCTCTTCTATTGGTGGGATTAAACCCATCACCCGTCGTTTTTAGGAAATTGTAATATCATAAAAATAAACAGAATCCTAAAGGCCATGGGTGGAAAATCCATGGCCTTTTTGTTTGTGCAGAAATGAATGCGGCACCGGCAGACGGTCATTCTGAAGCGCGGGGCGACGAAAAATCTTCCCGATCCTATTCTGGAAGAGCGAGCTGCTACAGGCCCTGTGTATCCTCTGGATGACAGGAAAAATGCTGGCGGGGCCGAGTTGGTTGTTGGACATTAACGCAGCAAATAAGGGGAGACAACATTATGCACGAAGTGATCTGGCATGGCAGGGGAGGACAGGGGGTGGTCGTTGCGGCGCAGATCCTGGCCGAGGCCGCCTATTTGGAGGGATTCAAGGGGGTGACGTCGGCGCCCACATTCGGCCCCGAAAGACGGGGAGCGCCGTTGACGGCCTCCACGCGCATCGCCGAAAACCCGATTCGGACTTTTGCCCAGATTGAAATGGCCGACATTACCGTCATCCTAGATGACAGCCTCTTCGGCGTCGTGGACATCCTGGGGAGAGTCCGCAAAGGAGGGCTTGTGATCATCAATACCACTCAGCCGTTGACTAATTTCAAGGTGGCTGCCGATTTCGGGCTGGCCTCGGTGGATGCTGCCGGTGTCGCGCTCAAGCAGCATCTGATCAAGGAAGGGGCGCCGGTGGTCAATACGCCCATGTTGGGCGCTTTCGCCCGGGCCGCCGGCATGATCTCCCTGGAAAATCTGGAAAAGGCCCTGCGGGGGAAATTATCCCGAGAGGCGGTCTTCAAGAATTTTGCGGCGGTGAAAGCCGCCTATGAGGCGACGGTCATCCGGGAGCAATAGCATTTCCGAGGAACAAGGAGAGTATTATGGAAGAAAAGAAAGACGATAACATATCGGCCATGTGCACCGTCTCCATCGGCGAGGCCGGAAAAACGGGAGACTGGCGGAGCGTCCGGCCGGTCATCGATCACAAGAAGTGCATTCCCTCCGTGAAAAACAAGTCGGCCTGCTTTCTCTGCTGGCTCTACTGCCCGGAAGGGGTGGTCAAACCAGGTATCCCTGTGGAAATCGATCTAGAATACTGCAAGGGATGCGGCATCTGTGCCGAAGAGTGCCCGCCCCGGGCCATCAGTATGGTAAGGGAGGACAAAAGCCATGAGTAATGTCCAGATTATGACCGGGAACCAGGCGGCAGCGCTGGGTGCAAAACTCAGTAATGTGGAAGTGGTGGCCGCTTATCCCATTACCCCGCAGTCCCAGTTGGCCGAAATTTTATCCCAGTATGTGGAAAGCGGCGAGCTGAAAGCCGAATATGTCCGGGTGGAAGGAGAGCACTCCGCGCTCACCGTCTGCATTTCCGCATCCACCGTGGGCGCCCGGGTTTTCACCGCAACCAGTGCGAATGGGCTTCTCTACATGCATGAACAGCTTCACTGG
>JAPLJM010000331.1 GCA_026388595.1 Deltaproteobacteria bacterium | reverse complement strand
GGCGGCGTCATCGGCAGGATTTTCCGTGAATTCGCAGTGACGCTCTCGGCGGCCGTCATGGTATCGCTGGTTGTTTCACTCACAACCACCCCGATGATGTGCGCCCGTCTTCTCAAGTCCGGAGCTGATCTGAAACATGGCTGGTTCTACCGGACCAGTGAACGTTTTTTTACGGGTTTGCTTTCCCGGTATGAGCGCTCGCTCGGCTGGGCGCTCCGGCACGGGCCTTTTATGATGCTGCTTTTACTGGCAACGGTGTGCCTGAATATTTACCTGTATGTGGTTATTCCGAAGGGGTTCTTCCCGCAGCAGGATACGGGGCGATTGACGGGCAGCATCCAGGCTGATCAGAATATCTCCTTTCAAGCCATGCAGCAGATACTGGTCAATATGATGACTATCGTCCGGCTCGATCCGGCCGTTGCCAGCGTCGCCGGGTTCACCGGAGGCGGGCAGCTTAACTCCGGCTTCATGTTTGTGACGCTGAAGCCGCTTGCGGAACGTAAAGTACCCGCCGATCTGGTGATGGCGCGCCTGCGCCCGAAACTGGCCAGGGAGCCCGGCGCACGCCTCTTTCTGCAGCCGGTGCAGGATATCCGTGTCGGCGGCCGCTCCTCGGGCGCAATGTACCAGTATACCCTTCAGGCTGAAGATCTCACGGAATTAAGGACCTGGGAGAAGAAGATCCGGGAAGCTTTGAGCCAGATCCCGCAACTGGTGGATGTTAATACGGATGAACAGGACAGGGGCCTGCAAACCGCCGTTGCCATTGACCGCGACGCCGCTTCACGCATGGGCGTAACAGCAGCCCTCATCGATACCACCCTGAATGACTCCTTTGGTCAGCGGCAAGTGTCCACGATCTATAACCCGTTGAATCAGTACCGGGTCGTCATGGAAGTGGCGCCGCAGTATGGACAGAGTTCCGAGGCGCTGCGTGATGTGTACGTCAGCGTGCCCTCCAGCAAACAGTTTCCGGGGGGAGCCCAGGTGCCGCTTTTGGCATTTGCATCCTTCGGGTTGAACAATACGCCGCTGTCCGTAAACCATCAGGCTCAGTTCGCCGCTTCGACGATCTCATTCAACTTGTTGCCCGGCGCCTCGGCGTCCCCGGCTCCATCCGCGGCAGTTTCCAGGGAACGGCCAGGACATTTCAAGCCTCCCTGCAAAGCCAGCCCTGGCTGATCCTCGCCGCGCTGATAACCATCTACATCGTGCTCGGTGTTCTGTATGAAAGCTATGTCCATCCGCTCACCATCATCTCCACCCTGCCCTCGGCCGGTGTCGGCGCCCTGCTTGCCCTAATCACGTTTCGTACGGAATTCAGCATCATGGCGTTGATCGGCGTTATCCTGCTGATCGGCATCGTGAAAAAAAATGCCATCATGATGATTGACTTCGCCCTGGATGTGGAGCGAAAACAGGGAAAAAGCTCCAGGGAGGCAATCTACGAGGCTTGCCTGATACGCTTCCGGCCGATCATGATGACGACCATGGCGGCACTACTGGGTGCGGTACCCCTGATGCTCGGCTCCGGGGATGGGGCCGAATTGCGCCGCCCGCTGGGCATCTCCATCGTCGGCGGGCTGATTGTGAGCCAGATGCTTACCTTGTATACCACACCTGTCGTCTATTTATACCTGGACCGTTTCCGGCTTTGGTGTCTGTCCGCGATCGGTCGCAAAGGCCGGACAGCGACCCTGGCCATGGAAGTAACTGGAGGAACCCAAAGATGAATAAACCATTGCATCGAAGCGTTATCATGATCGGCCTGGCCATGCTTTTCGGCTGTGCCGTCGGACCCGATTACACGAGACCGAAGGTCGCCGTGCCGGTGGCGTTCAAGGAGCTCAAGGGCTGGAAGCAGGCCCAGCCTCGTGACCAGGAGATAGCGGCCCAATGGTGGATGGTTTTCAACGACCCGTTGCTGAACACGCTTGAAGCGCGGGTTACCCTATCCAACCAATCGCTCGCCCAGGCAGAAGCCCGATACCGCCAGGCCCTTGCCCTGGTGCAGGGGGCACGCGCAAACTATTTCCCCCAGGTCGCCGCTACCGCGGCCTTTACGCGGTCCCGTCCGGCGGGCAACAACAGCACGATCGGAACGGATACGACCAACCAGCATCAGCTTTCGCTCAATGCCGGTTGGGAAATCGATATCTGGGGACGCGTACGACGCCAGGTCGAATCAAGCACGGCGAGCGCACAGGCGAGCGCCGCTGATTTGCAGGCCCTAAGATTGTCGCTGCAGGCGGAAGTTGCACAGGATTACTTCCTCTTGCGGACCCTGGACGCACAAAAAAAGAATCTTGACGACACGGTTGCCGCTTATCAGAAGGCGCTCGAGCTTACGACAAACCGCTATGCGGCGGGTGTGGCGGCCAAGGTTGACGTTGTCCTGGCCACGACACAGCTTAGGACCGCCCAGGCGCAGGCCATTGACATCGGGGTGCAGCGATCGCAGCTCGAACACGCCATCGCCCTGCTGATCGGCAAGGCCCCGGCAGACTTTTCCATTCCCGCAGCACCGGTCAGCACGACACTGCCGCAAATTCCGGCAGTCATCCCTTCCGAACTCCTCGAACGTCGGCCGGACGTCGCCTCCGCAGAACGTGCCATGGCCGCGGCCAATGCACAGGTCGGCGTGGCGAAGGCTGCATACTACCCGGCGCTGACCCTTTCGGCATCCATGGGTTATCAAAACGCGAGTCTGGCGAATCTCTTTGCTGCGCCGAGCTTCTTCTGGGCGTTAGGCCCTGCGGCCCTGGCCCAGACACTATTCGATGGCGGCGCGCGCAACGCGCAGACCGCACAGGCTGTTGCAGCCTATGAAGCGACCGTGGCCGCCTACCGGCAAACCGTGCTTGCGAGCTTCCAACAGGTGGAAGACAACCTGTCGACGCTGCGTATCCTCGAGGATGAGGCGCAGGTTCAGGGCGAGGCCGTGAATTCGGCGCGGGAATCCGTCGTTCTGACCACCAATCAATACAAGGCCGGCATCATCAGTTACCTCAACGTCATTACCACGCAATCCATTGCGCTTGCCAATGAGAGAACGGCGCTGGGAATCCGTGGTCAGCGGCTGACGGCCGCCATTCTCCTGATCAAGGCCCTGGGGGGCGGATGGAACGCATCGGAATTGGCCACCGCCGATCCAATGGCCGGCAAACAGGCCATGCCGCCCCGAGTCGCAGCGGCGCCTTAGTACAGCGGTTCAAATATTCGGTTACGTATTATATGCAGCTATTCGTCCGGAGGACGACCGCACCAGTTTGATCTTGTTGATTAAAATATTCAGATCCGTTCTGGTGAATTTCCAATCGAACGGTTTGGCAATCTGTTCGTAATAGCGTTGGAATCCTTGGAGCCGTTCTCTGGGCGCCTCCAAGAATAAAGTCATTGGGTGCAAGGGCTTTACGCTGAAGAATCAAGAAATAGATTTCAATCTGATTTGTAGGAAAAGCCACCGTTGTTTACAGTTTTTCGGGAAAAAAGTATTGGATCAGTTTTTCCTCGGGGGTAAGCCCTCCGATGCCTTTGTGGGGTTTGACCCCGTTATAGTAGTTGATGAACCGTCTTAATTCGTTTTTCCGGTGCGCCAAGGAAGAAAAATGGGTTTTCTGATGCCAAAGCTCCATAATCGTTTTGATCACCCGCTCGGCTTTGCCGTTGGTCTTGGGATTCCGGACCTTTGTAAACCGCTGCTCGATCCGCTGATCCCGGCACAGGGTCATAAACGCATGGTGTTCCGGATCCCCCCGATACTCTTTTCCATTGTCGGTGTAGTACTGTTCAATCGTATAGGAACATTCCTCCAGGACCTGCTCCAGAAAGACCTTGGAAGACTGCTGGGTCTTGTCCGGCAGGATTGCAGCGTACAGCTCACGGGAGAAATCATCGATGGCCACAAACAGGTATTCCCGTCGCTCGAATGCCGATTCCCCCTTGAGCAACGGCAGCCTTTTCGTGTCCCCGTGCAGCATCTGGCCGGGATAATCCTTGTTGTAGCGCCTGGCCTGACTCTTTAAACGAGATTCGATCTTCTTCTCGATCTTTGACAACCGTTTGATGCCGTACTTCAGACAGCGGAATCGTTTGTTCGTGCTCTTGTGGATTGAAAAATCCCGCTGCCTGCCGTTTCGGAGGATCTTGTATATCGTGGGACGGGAAACATGATAGGATTCAGCCAAGTCACTGACCTTCTTCCCCTGACCATGATATACTTGATATATCTCCTCTCGCTGGATCGGCGTCAACCGGGTCCGTTTGTGGATAACCATGGGACTTCCTCCTTTCGCCTTCTTCTGGCAGGAAATCCCGAAAATGTAAACAACGCTATTTTATCTCACACTTGATTTGATGAAATAGGAGAGAGGATTTCTATTTATGATGTGTTTGAGTTCGAAGCTGTCACGCCGACTTGATCATATGACAGGCGACTTGCCGGTTCTGATCCTGATTTTCAAGGCATGGCTCAATCTTGTCACAGGGATCGAACCGGTAAGGACATCTGGGATGAAAGGCACATCCCAAAGGGGGATCGAGCGGGCTGGGG
>JAPLJM010000104.1 GCA_026388595.1 Deltaproteobacteria bacterium | reverse complement strand
GGCATTGGATTCCTTCTGCTCGATGTAGATGGAGCCGCCGGCGTGCATCAACTCATAGGGCGCCATGCTGGCATCCCCCACCAGGATCAGCCTGGTTTCCGGGTCCCGGCGGATGAAATCCTCGATGGGCTCCGGCTTGAAGCGCCGCTGCGGGTCCGCGTACACCCGGCTGTAGATGGTGTTGTGGAAATAATAGATCTTCAGATCCTTGAACTGCGAGCGGGCATAGTTGAAAAGCGTCTGCACCACTTCGATGTAGGGGTCCATGGACCAGCCGCCGTTGTCGATCATCAGGACGATCTTGAGGCGGTCGCTGAGGCGGCGGTCAAAGACAATCTCGATTTCACCGGCATTGCGCATGGTTTCGTAGATCGTCTTGTCCACGTTCACCCTGTCCTTCGGACCGGAGGGCACCATCCGGCGCAGCCTTTTCAGGGCTTCCGCCATCTGAAATTCCGTGAGTGGCCCCTCCTGGGCATAATCCTTGTAGCGGCGCTCCATGGCCACCTTGACGGCCGATTTGTTCCGGGAACGTCCGCCCACGCGCATCCCGCCGGGATGATGGCCCGAGTGCCCCACCGGCGAAGTTCCTCCCGTGCCGATCCAGCGGTTCCCGCCGTGATGGGCTTCCGTCTGCTCCTTGAGGCGGTCCAGAAAGTACTGGACCAGCTCTTCCGGCGTCAGCTTCCGGAGTTTCTCCGGGTCCAGTCCGAGGGCCTCGGCAATTTCCGCCGGATTTTTCAGCCACTCCGCCAAAAGCGCCCTGGCCATTTCCGTCAGCTCGATCTCCTGGGGCTCCTGCATGGTAACGCCCCGAAAGAAATGGGCAAACACC
The DNA here is from genome assembly GCA_026388595.1 of Deltaproteobacteria bacterium. Classification (GTDB taxonomy): domain Bacteria; phylum Desulfobacterota; class Syntrophia; order Syntrophales; family Fen-1087; genus JAPLJM01. The sequence continues at coordinate 1,102 of JAPLJM010000104.1, read as the reverse complement.
TGATCGTAGGTATCGAAATAGCGCTCGCTTTTGACAAGAATGGCCCGGGCAGCCGTGTAAAAATCCTCCAGGGAACCGATGATCCCCAGGCTCAGGGCCCGCTGCAGCCTGAGAAAGGATGTGGGGGTGACAGGAATGCCCCGTTCTCGAAGGGTATAAAAAAATTCAATAAACATAATTCTCTCAAAAGTAATCTGGGGAGGGGGTTGCGCCACTATAAAAAATAGAACCGTCCCTTTTATCGGTAAGAGAACCAGTATTTCTCTACCGCATCCGCGCCATCTGCTGGGCGGCCGTGTTCAGGTCAGCGCTCTTCTTGAAAAGAATGCCCAGATAGGGCAGGCCGCCCTGGGAAAGAGATTTCACCTGGAAGTCCGGGTCTGATTTGAGCGCCCGGACCCAGTTGATCAGCTCCCGGGTCGCCGGTTTCTTCTCGATCCCGCGCAGTTCACGCAGGCGGTAAAAGGCCTCCATGCAGCCATCGGCGAGATCCTGATGAAGATCGGGATAGTGAACGCCCAGGATGAGCCGCATCATTTCGGGATCGGGAAAGGCAATGTGATGGAAATTACAGCGGCCGAGGAAGGGGTCCGACAGGTCTTTCTTGGCATTGGAGGTAATGATGATCACCGGCCGGTTCCGGGCGGTCACGGTTTTGTCGACTTCGATGATGTCAAACTGCATCTGATCCAGCAAAGGCCTGTCCGATCTTGCCCATCCGGATGTACTCCTCGATGTTGCTCACGTTCCGGTTGGAATCGCCGAAACGGCTGTCATTGAGACGGGTGAGCGTGTCGTACTGGTACAGGGCGTCCACCAGCTTCATGCTGGATTTGACGTTCAGCACAATCAAGGGCATCTTCAGGCTCTCGGAAATGGCATGGGCCAGCATCGTCTTGCCCGTGCCCGGTTCTCCCTTGAGCAGCAGCGGCATTTCCAATGCCATGGAAACATTGACGATTTTCGCAAGTTCGTCATCGAGGACATATTTGGACCCTCCGCGAAAAGAACGGTTTTTTTCACTCATATCATAAACTCCTTTTTGTGCGATGGCGTTGAAACGCCTGTTTCGCGCTTTGCATAAGCGGCGAAAAATGGTTCG
>JAPLJM010000191.1 GCA_026388595.1 Deltaproteobacteria bacterium | reverse complement strand
GGTTCAGGGCATCATAGGCGCAGCGGCCGACGGGAACAATCCGTTCTTTCCCCCCTTTGCCCATAACCAGCAGATATCCAACCTGCCAGTTGACCGCATTCATCGTCAGACCAATCAATTCGGAAACGCGGATGCCGGAAGCATACAACACCTCCAGCATGGCCTTGTCCCTATGCGACCCTGCACCCGTCAAACCCGGCTGCGCCAGCAGACGGTTCATCTCCTCACGGGACAGGGTATCGGGCAGGTGCATCCAGCCCTTTGCCATTTCAATGTTTGCCAGCGGATTCCTGTCCACCCGTCCCTCCCGGATCAAAAACTTATAAAAGCCCCTGACGGCCGCCAGCTTTCTATTGACCGATTTGGAACAGAGTCCCCTTTCCCGCTCTTCGGCAAGATGAGATAGGACTGTTTCCGGTGTGACCTGCTGGATCCGGGAGAGGCCGCCTGCCCGGATATGAGCCATAAAGTTTCCCAAATCACGGCTGTAGGCCTCGATGGTATGGGGTGAACATCCTTTTTCAATCAAGAGGTAGTTGATGTATTCGTCAATCAAATCATCCATGGATAATCCCAGTTCATTGCGCCACGGCCTTTTTTAACGCAAATAACGCCGGGACGCAAAGTTTTTTTCTCCTGATGCCGTGAAACCGGCGGGACGGCACGGCCGGAGTGCTCCTTCTTGTCAATCATCAGGGCCCGGCCCCTGCGGCTCAACCCTTCGGACAGGCGGATAAAATGATTGACATGGCTCCCTGCGTATGGTAAGCGGACCTCCGATAATTACAGCTAAATAACGGGCTTCTTGTAAATTTTTTTTGCGCCATCTAGAAAGCGGATCTCGGAGGCAGTTTTGAGAAGGGTGGATCTGGAACAGGCCGTCCAAAAACAACTTTCCTAAAAGGAGATCAACGTGACCCTGAACGAAGTAATAGAGATACTGGATGCCGATGTTTTGGTTGGGCAGGATCAGCTGGAAATGGAGGTAAAAACCGCCTTCGGCGCTGATTTGATGAGCGATGTTCTGGCGTTTGCCAAATCAGGAAGTCTCCTATTGACCGGTTTGACAAATCCTCAGGTCATCCGGACATCCGACATCCTTGACATTGCCGCCATTATCATGGTTCGTGGGAAAAAACCGGCGCCGGAAACCATCCGGCTTGCAGAAGAGCTTAGAATCCCCGTTTTATCTACAAAATACATCCTCTTTGAAACGGCAGGCCGTTTATATGAAAAGGGCATTAAAGGTTGTGTAGAAAGGGTAGATAACAATTTTGCACGTTCATGAGAAGCCGACATTTGAAAGCAATTATACCGTTCAGGGCGGTAATTTCGACGAAGCGGGAAAGGTCGCCAGCCAGATCAAGGTTATTTTAAAGAAACTGGGGCTTCAGACGGATGTGGTCAGAAAAGCGGCTCTGGTAGCCTATGAATCCGAGATTAATATCGTCTCCTATGCCAGAAAAGGAACGATCAGTATTTCCGTAACCCCCGGGCAGGTAAAAATCGAAACCACCGATGAGGGTCAGGGCATCCCCGATATAAATTTGGCCATGCAGGAAGGATATTCAACTGCCACTTCCAAGATCAGGGAAATGGGGTTTGGGGCCGGTATGGGGCTCTGTAACATAAAAAAATTTTCTGATTATTTTCAGATTACCTCGGAGATCGGGAAGGGAACCCACCTGAAGATGATCATCAATATCGAAAATGGCGTTTGATCAATCGGGCATGGAAAGGACAACAGACGACAGTGGATCTGGAAACGATTGCAACATGTCTTAACTTAAAGGTTTTTTCAGGTTTTGATCAACTGAAGACAGAAGTACTGGACGGCTATACGGGGGATCTTCTGAGCGATGTGATGGCCAACAGCAAGGAAGGGGATCTCTGGATGACCCGTCAGGTCCACCAGAACATCATTGCCGTCGCCAGCCTGAAAGATCATGCCGGCATTATCATGGTGCAAGGGGCTGAACCGGCAAAGGACACTCTGGAAAAAGCCTTGAAGGAAAATATCCCCGTGATGGGTACGGATCTGTCCGGATTCGAGATTGCCGGGAGAATATATAACCTTCTCAAGGAGAAGCAAGACATCACCCGGATTGATCCTTGAAAGACCATGGGAATCATGGTCTTTTTTTTATAATTTTTCAGGATAAATGTCATGCTCAGGGCGTTTCGCTGTGATCTTCACATTCATACCTGTCTTTCACCCTGTGCTGACCTGGATATGTATCCCCGCGCGCTCATTGAAAAATCGATAACCGAAAAACTCGACATGATCGCTGTATGCGATCATAACGCATCGGAAAATGTGGAGTTCGTTCTCAATCTGGCAAAGGGAAAACAGCTTACAGTTCTGCCGGGAATGGAAATTTCCAGCCTCGAAGAAGTGCATGTACTGGCTCTCTTTGATAACTTGCCTGACCTGCTGAAGCTTCAAACCATCGTTTACGAACATTTGCCCGGGAAAAATCAGGAGGATATTTTCGGATATCAGGTGATTGTTAATGATCATGACGAGGTGGAAGGCATGAATGAACGGTTGCTCATCGGCGCCACAAACCTGCCCATTCATGATATCATCGATGAAATCCATTTGTTAGGTGGTCTTGCCGTCGCGTCTCACATCGACCGACCCAGCTACAGTATCCTCAGTCAATTGGGTTTTATAGACCCGGAAACCCCTTTTGACGCCCTGGAAATATCTGCCGCAATCGATATTAGAAGCGCACGCCGGCAATATCCCGACCTTTCCACCTATGCCTTTATTAAATCGTCGGACGCCCATTTCATCAGCGACATCGGCCGGGGATTCAGTACCATGATCATGGAGGCGGGCAATGTTCATGAACTGAAAATGGCCTTCGAAAAACGGGACGGCCGGTATGTCAAAGAGGGGGATTGATGCTGGAGTTGTCCCTCCACATCCTGGACATCACGGAAAACGCCGTGCGTGCACAGGCGCAAACCGTAAGGATTACCCTGACAGAGGAACCGGCAATGGATCGCTTTATGCTGGAAATCCGGGATGATGGAAAAGGCATGAGCGCAGACGAGCTAAAACGCGCCCTGGACCCCTTTTATACAACGAAAAAGGTGCGCCGGGTGGGGCTCGGGCTTCCGATGCTCGCACAGGCTGCGGAAAGTGCCGGGGGATGCCTTGAAATCGAATCCAAACCGGGAGAAGGAACTACAGTGACAGTGACTTTTCAACTCAATCACATCGATCGCCAACCCCTGGGGGACGTGCCGTCAACGCTGGTAACGCTGATCATGGGAAACCCGGATATTCATTTTGTGTATCGTCACCAGCGGGGACAAGACGTATATATCCTCGATACCGACGACATCAAAACAGAAATTGAAGATGTCCCCATCAATCACATTGAGGTTTTGAAATTTATCAAACAGGATGTTGCGGAGGGTTTGAAGGGAATAAACGCGGAAGCGTGAACAACATAAACA
>JAPLJM010000157.1 GCA_026388595.1 Deltaproteobacteria bacterium | reverse complement strand
CCGAAATTGTCGCGGGGCTGGATGGATCCCGGAATGATGAAATCGTCCACATAAACGCCATGGGCATCGTTATAAGGGAGACCGTTCAGAAATATTTTTTTGTTCCTGATTTCAATGGTATCCCCGCTGACGCCGATCACCCGCTTGATAAAATCCTTGGAATGGTCTTCCGGATAGATAAAGACCACCACATCCCCCCTTTTCGGCTCACTGATGGAAACCAGGGTCTTCCGGACAAAGGGAATCTTGACCCCATAGATAAATTTATTCACCAGGAGGTGATCTCCGATCAGCAGGGTCGGCTTCATGGAGCCGGAGGGAATCTTGAAGGCTTGGACAACAAAGGTTCTAATAAAAAAAGCAATCAGAATGGCAATGATGATCGCCTCAAGATATTCAATAATTCTGGACTTTGTTTTAATCATCCCCAAATCCCTTTACGAATAAATATGAAACAGCGTGAAAGCGACCATCACGATGGATAAAACGCCCTTTACGGCAATGCCCATCATTCGTCCCAGCATGGCTCCGATACTGGCCCGGAAGGCCGGCTTCAGCTTTCCGCGCTGGATCATTTCGGCCATGAATACCGCCGCACCGCCCCCCAGGAAGACCCCCATCAGAACCCCCAATCCTAGAAAGTAAGGGGTCATGAGGACCACTCCGGCAAAACTGCCGATCAGGGCGGCCCACATCCCTGCCCGGGAGGAACCGAATCGGACAGCGCCCGCCATGCCCAGTCCGATGTCAAGGAGTTCCGCCACGATCGTTATCAGGAGCAGCATCAGAATCACCTTGAATCCGATCTGAGCAAAACCGGTTAGAAATGCATAGCCGATAACATCGAGCAGAATAAGCACGGTTCCCGGCAATCCGAAGACCGTGAGAAAAATGCCCAGAAAAAGGACGAGGATGAAAACCGTCAGGCCGGCGATTTCAAAAGGGGACAACTTATTTTTTCCTCTTCCCTCTCGTGGGCCGGTAATGTTCCCATGCAAGCACGACAGGGCTGGCGATAAAAACCGACGAATAGGTTCCGAAGATCACGCCGACCAGAAGGGCGAAAGCAAAATCATGAATGACGGCGCCGCCGAAGATGAACAGAATGGCCACGACCAGAACGACCGTGAAAGACGTAAGGATGGTCCGGCTCAGGGTCTGGTTGACACTGTCGTTCATCACGGTCCGCAGGTCCTTTTTGATATCCTTGCGGATGTTTTCCCGGACACGGTCAAAGACGACGATGGTATCGTGGATGGAATATCCGATGATCGTAAGGAGAGCGGCCACAATGGTGAGAGTGAATTCAATGTTGAAGATGGAAAAGATTCCCATGACCACGATGACATCATGAATGACGCCCACAATGCCCCCTACGGCATACCGCAGTTCAAAACGGAAGGCGATATAGGCAAGCATCCCGATCCAGGAGAAGATGACCGCCAGAATCGCCTTTTTGGTAAGATCTTTTCCCACCTTGGGGCCGACAACCTCCACGCGCTGTACCTCGAAGGCATCCTTGCCGAAGGTCGCATTCAGCGCATCCCCAATTTTTGTGGAAAGTCCCTTGAGATCGGATGTGGATTCCGCCGTCCGGACAACGACCTCGTGGGGTCCGAAGGGCTGGATGATACTGTCCTTGATCCCGATATCGGTCAGCACTTTCCGGATGCCGTCGGTGGAAGTTTCCTGCTTGAATTTGATCTGAACCAGGGTGCCCCCCGCAAAATCAATGCCGTAATTGAAGCCCTTCCAGATGAATGAGACGATGCAGAGGACGGTCAGGATCGTAGAAAAGATGACTGCCCACCTCATTGCACCGACAAAGTTCACGTTGATTCCCGGTTTTACAAGTTCCATGTCCCTCTCCTGATAGATTCCGAAAGTGTTTGCATGCCGCGATGGTATAATTACACGCTGACGTGTGAAATCTTGCGATTCCAAACAAAATAGTCAAAAACGATCCTGGTGACAAAGACAGCCGTAAAGAGGCTGGCGATGATGCCCCTTTGACAGGCCCGGTTCCGAAGCCAAAAAGAAACAGAGACGCAATCAGAGCGTTCACATTGGTATCAAGAATCGTGAGAAAGGCTTTGGCATAGCCTGTCTCGATGGCGGCCCGGGGGGTCTTTCCACCCCGCAGTTCCTCCCGGATTCTTTCAAAGATCAGAACGTTGGCATCGACGGACATACCGATGATCAGGACGATGCCGGCAATGCCCGGCAGGGTCAGGGTGGCCTTTGTCGCCGCCAGAAACCCAAGCAGAATGATCATGTTCAAAACAAGGGCCATATTTGCGACCAGCCCGGAAAGCCTGTAATAGATGATCATGAACAAACCGACCATGATCCCGCCGAGGATGGCCGACCATACCCCTTTCTCAATGGAATCCTGGCCGAGGGAGGGTCCGACCGTACGCTCTTCCAGGATGCTCACCGGCGCCGGCAGGGCGCCGGCCCGAAGGACAATGGCCAGGTCCTTGGCCTCGTCCATGGTGAACGATCCCGTAATCTGGGCACTGCCGCCGGAAATCCTCTCCTGTATAACCGGGGCGGAACGCACGACGCCATCGAGGGTGATGGCCAGACGTTTCTTCACGTTCTCACCGGTGATCCGCTCAAAATCGCGAGCCCCCTGGGCGTTGAATTTAAGAGACACATTGGGTTCGCCGAAGCGGTCGCTGATCTGAACTTTGGCCGTTTCGATGGCATCGCCCGTGAGGAGGGCTCTGGTTTTTAACAGCACAGGAATCTGGTTGCTGCGCCCCGATTCCCTTTCCGTGCGGGTCTCATAGGCAATGACACTGCCTTCTGGAACACTCCCCCGCAGGGCGCTTTCCAGTGAGTGCTCATCATCAACGAGCTTGAATTCCAGGAGGGCTGTCTTGCCGATCAGGTTCTTCGCCCGCTCTGTGTCCTTGATGCCGGGGAGCTGGATGACGATGCGGTCGTTTCTCTCGGTAATGATTTCGGGTTCCGTGATCCCGAACTGATCGACACGGTTACGGATGGTTTCAACGCTCTGTTCCATGGCCAGCTTCTTGATGTCTTCAACCCGCTTGTCCTTGATTTTCAGAGAAATCGTATCGCGGCCTTCGCGGAGATCCGATGACGCGACCGACAGATCGGGATAGTGCTCCGTGAGGACCTTTTCAAAGGCGCTGCGCGAGGCTGCATCCGGTAATTCAAAGGAGGTCGTCGCTTTTGCCGATTGCTCCAGATATCGGAAACGAACCTTGTTCTCCATGAGGGTTTCTCTCAGATTGTTCACTGCCCGCTCCAGCGTGCTCTCCACCGCCTTGGCCGTATTCACCTCGAGGACAAGATGAATTCCGCCCTGAAGATCCAGCCACAGAGGAATCTTGTCCTTGGGCAGATTCTTCTTCCAGAAATCAGGAAGATCGGAGGTCAGGGATGGCGTTAAATAGAACATCGCCACAAGACAGACGATCATTGCCAATACAGCCCTGAGTTTTATACTCTTCAACATGCGCAACCCCTTTCCAGGTTATGGTTTTGGCGCCTTCTCGACGACGGCGCTGATATAACTTCTGGCCACTTTAATCTTGACCTTGTCGGCGATTTCAATCGTGACGACCGTGTCGGTGATCGCCATGATCTTACCATGAATCCCACCCACGGTCAGCACGACATCCCCATGGGTCAGTTCCGCCAGCATCTTCTTCATTTCCTTCTGCTTTTTTGACTGGGGCATGATCAGCAGAAAGTAGAAGATCGCGAACAACGTCGCCATCATGATAATAAAACTGATATTTCCCCCGGCGCCTTCGCTGCCGCCACCAATACTTCCCATGGCATAGGCCACATCTGAAAACATGATCTCCTCCTTGATTACACCAGTACGCGGTTATCGACAACCCGCTGTATGCTTAAAAAACTGTTCCTGAAACGCCAGATACCGACCCTCCCGTATGGCCTCCCGGATTTGCTCCATCAGCGCCAGGTAATGGCGGACGTTATGGATCGTATTTAAAATCATGGCCAAGATTTCCTTGGCCATGTACAAATGACGAAGATAGGCCCGTGAATAGTTTCTGCAGGTATAACAGTCGCATGAGCTATCAATGGGCAACGGGTCATCCCGATAACGGGCGTGCTTTATAACAACCTTTTCTTGATTTGTAAACAATAAACCGTTACGGGCCGAACGCGTCGGCATCACACAGTCAAACATATCGATGCCGTGCCCCACGCAGGCCACAATATCCTCAGGCGTCCCCACGCCCATCAGATAGCGGGGCCGATCCCGGGAAAGCAGGGGTGTCATCTCTGCGACGATCTCCATCATGCGGTCTTTCGGTTCGCCGACGCTGACGCCACCCAGAGCATATCCCTCAAAGCCCATTTCGGTCAAGATCTCGATGGCCCTTTTTCTAAGGTCGAGATACATCCCCCCCTGAACAATCCCGAAAAGGGCCTGATCAGAGTTATGCCGGACCGCCTGACTCCGGCCTGCCCACTGGAGAGTCAACGCGAGTGAATCTTCAGCCTCCCGGTGCGTCGCCGGATAGGCCGTGCATTCATCCAGGCACATCATGATATCCGAGCCGAGGGCCTCCTGAATGGACACGGCCAGTTCGGGACTGAGGAAATGCCGGGAACCGTCAATGTGGGATTGAAACTGAACCCCTTCAGGCGTTATTTTTCTCAAAGCGCCCAGGCTGAAGACCTGAAATCCGCCGCTGTCTGTCAAAATGGGCCCGTCCCAGTGCATAAACCGGTGCAGGCCGCCCATCACGGATGAGTTGATGTCCCGGGCGGAGATAGAGATGGTAGGTATTGCTCAGGATCATCCCGGCTCCCAGCGCCCTGATCGTTTCTGGGACCAGCGCCTTGACGGTGCCCTGGGTGCCCACGGGCATGAAGACCGGCGTTTGGACCTCTCCATGCGCCGTGTCGATCTTTCCCAACCGCGCCCCGGTGCTGGTGTCCTGCCTTAAAACCTGAAAATTAAAAGCCATATTTTTTGTCCATCTTTGGAATGACGACCTCGCAAATAGTCGGATCATTATCTGAGACCTTTGAAAAATGGCTTCGCCGCGTTTCAAAATCTTTTTCGCTAAAAATATAATAAGGCATAAATATTTTTGAAATCAATGTATTATCTATTTAATAAATAGATAATAGAGATACTATCTGTAATAATAATCTTCAAACAAATCAAATAGTTCGTCAATTGCAGCTCTGGTTCTGCACTTCCAATCCTGAAAAGATATTTTATTCTTGGTAAAATCTTGGTGGTTATCCACCAATTCCTTTCGTATGACAGAAAGTTTTTCTTTATTTAAAAAGATTTCAAGTGTTTTGAAGTGA
>JAPLJM010000275.1 GCA_026388595.1 Deltaproteobacteria bacterium | reverse complement strand
CATGGTGCCTACAGCCACCACAACGGTATCCACGTCGATGACAAACTCAGAGTCCTTGATGGGAAAGGGACTGCGCCTTCCCGAGGCGTCGGGCTCGCCCAGTTCCATGCGGATGCATTTCATGCCGGTAACCCAGCCCTTCGCATCCCCAACATATTCGACGGGATTCGTGAGGAGCTTGAACTGGACCCCTTCCTCCTGGGCATGGTGAACCTCCTCCTTCCGGGCGGGCATCTCCACCTCCGTCCGCCGGTAGATGATATAGGCGTTTTGGGCGCCCAGGCGCAGGGCGGTCCGGACCGAATCCATGGCCACGTTGCCTCCGCCGATGACGGCGACGTTCTTTCCGCGGACGATGGGCGTGTCGTAGTCAGGAAAGAGATAGGCTTTCATGAGGTTCGACCGGGTGAGATATTCATTGGCCGAATAGATACCGCTGAGATTTTCACCGGGAATATTCATAAACACCGGGGCGCCGGCGCCGACAGCGATATAAACGGCGTCATAGCCCTCGGCAAAAAGGTCGTCGATGGTCGCGATCCGGCCGATGACGGCATTGGTCTCGATCTTCACGCCCAGCTTTTCCAGATAATCGACCTCTGCCTGGACGATGGCCTTGGGGAGGCGGAATTCCGGAATCCCGTAGACCAGAACGCCGCCGGCCTTGTGCAGGCCCTCAAAGACGGTCACCCCATAGCCCAGCTTGACCAGATCCCCGGCAATGGTCAGGCCCGAGGGACCCGCCCCGACGACGGCGATCTTTTTCCCGTTGGGCGCGGCGGGTTCCGGAATGGACACCTGGCCGGAGTTCCGTTCGTAATCGGCGGCAAAGCGCTCCAGACGGCCGATGGCCACGGGGTCGCCTTTTTTGCCAAGAATGCAGACCTGCTCACACTGCTCCTCCTGGGGACAGACGCGGCCGCAGACAGCGGGCAGGCTGTTGGTTTCCTTCAGGATGTGGGCGGCATCCATGAAGTTGCCGTCGGCAATGGCCTGGATGAACTCCGGAATCCGGACTTCCACGGGGCACCCGGCGATACAACCGGGTTTCTTGCACTGGATGCAGCGCTTCGCCTCCAGCATAGCCGTCTCTTCCGGGTATCCCAGGGGGACTTCCTCAAAATTGGTTACACGGACAGCCGGGTCCTGCTCCCGCATCGGCTGCCGGGGGATCTTCTCTTTTTTTTCCTTCCTGGCTTCAGTTTCCATTCCACCCGCACCTGTGCTTTTCATTGGCAACGCCTTCCTGTTCACAGTACATCCGGAGGCGGCTCGTCAAGAGGTCGAAATCCACCTGATGGCCGTCGAACTCGGGGCCATCCACGCAGGTGAGCTTCGTCTGCCCCCCCACGGAGACCCGGCAGGCGCCGCACATGCCCGTGGCATCCACCATGATCGGATTGAGGCTCACCACGGTTTTGATCCCGTAGGGCCGTGTCAGATTGGCGATCACCTTCATCATGGGAACCGGCCCGATGGCGAAGACTTCTTCAATCTTTTCGCCCTCATCAATCAGGTTCTGCAGGACCGTACTGACAAATCCATGAAAACCGTAACTCCCGTCATCCGTGGCGACAATCAGCCGATCGCTGACTTTTTTCATTTCCTCTTCCAGAATCAGCAGTTCCTTCGTCCGGGCGCCGATGATGGAAATGACCTGGTTGCCGGCCTGCTTCAGGGCTGCGGCCAATGGGTAAACGACGCCGACGCCCACACCGCCCCCGATGCAGACGACCTGTCCGATTTTCTTAATGTCCGTGGGATTGCCCAGCGGCCCCTGGACGGCGCTGAAGGCGTCGCCCACTTTCATTTTGGACATGGCGGCCGTCGTCTTGCCGACGACCTGGAAAATGATCGTAACCGTTCCCTTTTCCGGATCGGAATCCACGATGGTCAGGGGAATCCGCTCCCCTTTTTCATCGGTGATCAGCACGACGAACTGGCCCGCCTTGCGCTTGCGGGCAATGGCCGGGGCCTCCAGAACCATTTTGACGACGTTTTCCGACAGATCGGTTTTTTCAACAATCTTATTCAAGGCTGATTCTCCTCACCCTTAAAAAATGAGGGAGCCCGAAGGCTCCCTATAACAAAAAAATCTAGAATTTTTAACGGTTTCGCAAAAAAGAGCCAGAGACAAGGCACGAGAACCCTTTAATATTCTTTGGTCAGTTTATCCAGTTCTGCCAGTGAGAAAACCGGACCGTCCTTGCAGACGTATTTGCTGCCCACATTGCAGCGCCCGCATTTGCCGATGCCACATTTCATGCGCATTTCCAAGGACGTGATGATGTTCTCCTTGGAGAAGCCCAGATCGAAGAAGACGGGCAGCGTAAACCGGATCATGATCGGCGGCCCGCAGATCACCGTCACGGCGTTTTCGGAACTGGGGGCGACTTCCTTGCAGACCGTGGGGACAAATCCCTCGCGCCCCTTCCAGCCTGCATCGCCTTTGTCGACAGTCACGTTCAGGTTGATATCCGTGCGTTTGGCCCAGGTCTCCAGCTCATCCTTGTAGATGAGGAGTCCCGGATTTCGCGCCCCGTAGATGACGGTGATGTTGCCGAACCGGGCCCGGTTGGAGTCATGGATCATGTAGTTCAACAGGGACCGCAGCGTTGTGAAGGCGAAGCCGCCGCCCACAATGACAATATTCTTCCCTTCCAGATATTCAATCGGCCAGGAATTTCCCAGGGGTCCGCGGACGCCCATCAGGGTCCCCGGCTCCATGTCATGGAGGGCGCTGGTTACGACACCGGCCCGCTGGACGGTGAATTCGATGTACCCCGGCTGTGTCGGCGACGA
>JAPLJM010000032.1 GCA_026388595.1 Deltaproteobacteria bacterium | reverse complement strand
CCTTACGCAGGGTGATATAGAAGCTGGTTTCTCCCCGTTTCACGAGGATCAGCAGGGTCTCTTCGGGGCCCGGCTTTGATATTTCCGCCTGATAATCCTTCAGGGACGAAATCTGGCCCTTGTTGATCTGCAGGAGAATATCCTGCGTTCGCAGGCCCGCTTCGTCTGCGGGACCCCTTTCTTTGACCTGCGTTACCACCACGCCGGACTTCTCTGAAATCCCGAAATGGGCGGCCAGCTCCGGTGTAATCTCCTGGACTGTCATGCCCAACTGGTCGCTCGGCTGGACCTTCTGGGCCAGATCCTTCACTTCTTTTCGTTCCCCGACGGCGACAGCAAGACGTTTTTCCTGGCCGTCGCGGAGTACGGTGATGAACACCTGCTTGCCCACGGGGATCGCCGCAACGAGCCGCAGAAGTTCGTGGGTATCTTGAATGTTTTGGCCATCGATCGCAATGACAATATCACCGGTTTTGATGCCTGCCTTTTCCGCCGGCTCTCCCTTGATGACGTTTCCAACGAGCGCCCCTTTTGTTTCTTTCAGTTTAAGGTTATCGGCAATTTCCTGAGTAATATCCTGCACGGCGACTCCCAGCCAGCCGCGGATGACCTTTCCCTTTGTTTTCAGATCTTCAAACAGATTCTTTGCCGTGTTGACGGGAATGGCAAAGCCGATTCCCTGGGCCTGGGCGACAATGGCCGTATTGATGCCGACGACCTCGCCCTCGAGGTTGAATAGCGGGCCGCCGCTGTTGCCGGGATTGATGGACGCGTCCGTCTGGATGAAATTGTCATAGGGTCCGGAGCCGATCACACGCCCTTTGGCGCTGACAATGCCTGCGGTTACGGTCTGTTCTAGGCCGAAGGGATTGCCAATGGCAAAAACCCAGTCTCCCACCCGCAGCTTATCGGAATTACCGAACTTGACCACGGGCAGAGAATTAGCGTTAGGGTTGATTTTGATCAGGGCAATATCGGTGTTGGCATCCTGCCCCTTGATCACGGCGTCGTACTCCTTGCCGTCGGACAGCTTGACCCGGATCTTGTCCGCCTTTTCCACGACATGGTTATTGGTAAAGATATAACCGTCACTGGAAATGATAAAGCCCGACCCCAGGCTTTTCTGTTTGAATTCCCGCTCCGGCAAATCACCGAAGAAACGCCGGAAAAAATCATCGCCCCCGAAAAAGGGGTTATTGGGGATATCATTTTTCCGCTGAATGCCCCGACGGCTCTTGACGGTTGCCGTCGTATTGATGTTAACCACGGCGGGGCTCAGTTTTTCCACCAGATCCGCCAGGGAGGCCGGTCTTTCAACCAGGGCTGCCCTTTTTGTGGCCGCTGCCGCATCCGGCACGCCAAGGTTTTGTGGAAAATTAAAAAGACCGATAGCGAGCGGCGCTGCCAGTGCTGTCACTGTAAAAATAGCGGCCGAGACCAGAATCTTTTTCCAGAGTAGGGGCCTTCTCATCATGCAACCTCCGGTGTTCAACCGCCCGCCGTCTGCGTGAATTCGGTATTGGCGTAAAGGTATTCCACTTTTTCCTTGTGTTTCAGTTCTTGTGCAGCCATGCGGAGCAGCATCTCCCGAATGTCCCCTTCGGGATGAATCTCCGCCAGACTTTTATAAAAATTAGAGGCGTTCAGCTCTTTGTTGGCGGCAATCAGATAGACCTCGCTCGTGGTGATTTCTTTCCGCGGGGCCGGTTTATTCATTGTTTCAGCGATTTTGTAATCCACCGGCGCATTAAGCGGCAGCGTATTTTCGCGAAAACTGCCGTCACGGTATTTCAGCAGATAGGCCTTGTGCTGCTTTTCCTCTTCTGCCAGGAATTTCAGGGTGTCCTTGGCGGTCTTATCGTCCACCAGTCCGGAAAGTTCCATATAAGAGGCATAGGCCTCCTCCTCGTTCTTGATGGCCATCTCAATGAGAGACTCAAGGGTTTGATTTTTCATGGTTGTACCTCCCTTTCATGCAACCGGCCCATCACCGATGGGCGCTCATACTCCTCAGGTTCCGCCGTAACCGATGGTTACTTCCGTCCCTTTGACAATCACAGGAACCTGCCGTGAACCGCCGGAGAATTTCAGCATCTCCTTCAGTTTTTCCGGATCTGACTTGACATCCACATAGATCGCCTTTTCTTTGTAGGCCGCCCTGGCCTCGTCGGTAAAGGGTCAGCCAGCCTTGCCGTAAATGATGACCTGGTCTGCCATTGCACTACCTCCCAAATTTGATGCATATTTAAAAAAGGTCGTCAATAATTTGTAAAATGAGAGAGTCCCCGCTCACCCACGAGCAGGATTCTGGTGTGAGTCAGCCGGCTGGCGATCACCTTGGCCGTGGCCTGCATGATCTTATAACCGAGTTCACAATCTTCGTCCATCAGCGCCCGCAGTTTGGCCGCATCCAGGGCCAACAAACTGGCGTTATCGATGCACAGGGCTCCCAGGGTATACAGGTAAGGCTCCACCACGGCGGACCAGCCCATGGATTCCCCCTTGGTTATAATGTCCACCGTAATCTGCATGGGTGTCTGGTTCGGCCCCATGTAATTGTCCATCACCATCACCACCTTGCCCTCCCGGCACATGAAAAGGCTTCTGGCCGGGTCGCCCTTTTTGTACATCTGGGTGCCCGCCTCATAGGATTCTTCTACAGCGATCGCGGCCAGCTTCCCCAGTTGAGCGTCAGTGAATCCTTTAAAGTACTTAAACTCCTTCAGATCGTTTGCCTTAACCATGCTTTTCCTCCTTATGTAGATGTGCTGCTGGATGTTGCATTCATGTTACCCGTCATAAAAATCTTCCACTGCAAATATAACAGGATTGCAAAAGCATTGCTATAAAAAATTACACCGCGAGAATTTTGCATAACCGATAATAAATGGTTCGCAAGCGGCGAATCAAATGTTTTTTTATCTTTCCATGGCTGAAGTTAATAGCTTGTTTTTTATCATAATGTGGTGGCAACATCCCTTAAGTGAAAAATTTTTTAAGCAGCAGTGAAGCCATTTTTTAAAGGCCTCGCCGTATCGAAATAGATTGCCCAATCCTTGAAAATGTCCTAGGATGAGCAGTACTTATTTCAGCCCCGGCGCCGGAAGGACGATTGCGATGATCATACGATTTGCTGCACTTATCAGCGTGCTGTTTTTTTGCCTGCTTTCCGGTTGTTTCTCTTCCTGTGAGGCAATCCGGGATGTACGGGAATTGAAACAGGACCATACCGCCTATCTTGATGTGAGCGCCGCGGATGCCCTGATGATGAATCCGGAAGAGCAGCAGCAGCGGGATCGGGATTACAACAGCCGGCACTTTTCTCCCTGGCACGCTAATCAGTCTCAATACCGCCTGACCGACATCGCTCAGGAGTTTGAAAAATATGGACGGAACCGCGGATATGGTGAAAATGGCCGAAAACACAAGAAAAACTGGATAAAAAAGTTGAAGGCCAATGCTCGCCTGCAGGATTATCCCGGCGTCGGCTATCCTGCCATCACCATCCGGCATACCAACTTACGGGCACTTCCCACGGGGAAACCCCATTTTAAAAGTTCCCGTCAGGCCGCGTCCGGATATCCCTTCGACAATCTTCAGGCCACCGCCGTCATGATCAACACGCCAGTCTTTATTTCCCACATCAGTCACGACAAGGCGTGGGTTTTGGCCGAAACCGGATATTATTTCGGCTGGATGAGGGCAGAGGATGTGGCGGCACTTCCTGCCGATTTCATGAAAAACTGGGAGACAGGGCGTTATGCCGTTATTGTCAAGGACAAAACACCCCTCTGCGACGGGGAAGGCCTCTTTCTCTTCCGGGCTTCCCTGGGTACGGTCTTTCCAATGGTGAATAACGGAGAAAAGGCAATGGAGCTCCTTGTGGCCGTTGCCGATGCTGACCGTCGGGCCGTTCTGAAGAAGGTTACTGTAACGAAGGATGCCGTCGCCGCCAAACCCGTGCCGATAACAACGGCGCAAATGGCCCGCATGGCCAATGAACTGATCGATGAACCCTATGGCTGGGGCGGCTTATATGGCAACCGGGACTGCTCGGCCATGATCCGTGACCTCTTTGCCCCATTTGGCATCTGGCTACCCAGAAATTCAACTGACCAGGCCCAAAAAGGGGGTACGTTCGTTGATCTGAGCGCGCTGTCCAATGAAGAAAAAGAAAAAAAAATTATTTCGGAAGGGATCCCCTATCTTACGCTTTTATGGCGCAAGGGACACATTGTTCTCTATATGGGGACCTACAACGGCGAGCCGCTGGTCTTTCACAATTTTTGGGGAATTTCTACCAGAACCGTCCTGGGACGGAAGGGCAAGCTGATTGTTGGCCATGCCGCCATTACAACGCTGCATCCGGGCCGGGAACTACTCAATTACAATCAGGCGGCTGCCGATCTGACGACGAATATCCTGGGGATGACCCTGTTGGTTCAAAGTTCCGGAAAACCAACGTCTCAGAGCCGGTAATCATTTTAATACTCAAGCCGCTCTCTTGTCGAATGTACTCCGGACAATGTCCTCCACACGACGGACATGGTCAATGCCGTAAAACCCGGATTTTGTGACACGGGTCAGGTCCTTCGCCGCATCTGATGCCGAGGGTGAAAAGATAAGATCCCCGCTTCCCTCCGAACGTTCAATACATTTAATCTGACCCATTTCCTGATCTATATGGGAACTGACGTACCGTCTGCTGCTGTTGATGATAGTCATGCACCGCTGATCAGTGACGGCATAGACAGTCCGGCCCGCGCGTCGCCAGGCCATGAAGGGGAGGGCCAGCAGTGATAAGCCGATAAGGCTGCAAAGAACTCCGATAAAAGGAAAAAAAATCATGGGATTCGGTGCACTGAGATCAGGCATTTTGAAACCTGTTGCGGTCGCCGCCCAGTAAAGGCCAAAAACGGTCCAGGGCAGGGCAATAATAAAGACGGGCCATGTCTGAAAAGCGATGCGGCGCGGGTCAGGCTGACCCGACCAGAGCAGTTTTTCATCCGGTCGCAGAACGGACAGGGCAATCTGTTGCGTGCTGTCATGCATGGTCACAGGCATTGCTCATTCCTCTCTTCACGAACCTTTTAGAACTGATTCCAGCAGGCCATCGATTGCCTGGTATTGTCTTGAAACCAGGGCGCCGTTTTGATCGATCAGGATCATGGTCGGAACCCCGACGATCTGATAGGCTTCCGCCACAAGACCCTTTTCGTCCAGAAGCACGCGATAAGGCAATTGATATTTTTCGCGAAACCGGGAAACCTTGTCTTTTGTTTCCTGAGTGTCAATATTGACCATAATCAGGCCCCGGGTTGCGTAGGTGTCATAAATCTTTTTATAATGGGGTAT
>JAPLJM010000155.1 GCA_026388595.1 Deltaproteobacteria bacterium | reverse complement strand
GAATTGCCGGATGGCTTCGAGAAAGGGAAGGCTTTCAATATCGCCGACGGTGCCGCCGATCTCGACGATTGCCACATCGTAGCCCGTGGCCGTTGATTTTATGAAATCTTTGATTTCATTCGTGATATGGGGAATTACCTGCACGGTTTTGCCCAGGTAGTCGCCCCGCCGTTCCTTGGAAATAACGGAAAAATAGACCTGGCCTGTGGTCAGGTTGTTGCATTTTCCCATGCAGGTGGAGGAAAAACGCTCGTAATGGCCCAGGTCGAGATCGGTTTCCGCCCCGTCGTCGGTCACAAAAACCTCGCCGTGCTGAAAGGGGCTCATGGTGCCGGGATCGACATTGATATAGGGGTCCAGTTTCTGGTTGGTGACCCGGAGTCCTCTGGATTCCAGCAGGGCAGCGATGGAGGCCGCCGCCAGTCCCTTGCCCAGCGAAGAAAGCACGCCGCCGGTGATGAAGATGAATTTTGTCTTTTTCATAGTTTAGTCCCTGAAGGTTAATTTCCCCGTCGCTTGCAACGGAGAAGCAAGGATCAGCCAAGTTCGCTGGTTACGATGTCGGCAATCTGTTGGCAATACTTTTCCGTCACCCTGTCGGTCGGCCCTTCCACCATGACCCGGCACATGTTCTGAGTGCCGGAATAACGGACCAGAACGCGTCCCGCTTCGCCGAGTTCCCGCTCCGCCTGTCGGATCGCTTCCACAATACTGGGGATTGTGGTGATGTCCGGTTTGCGTTGCACATCGATGTTAATCAGCTTCTGTGGAAAGACGTCCATCATGCGCGCCATTTCGGAGAGGGGCTTGCTTTCTCCGACCATGGCTGCGATGAGCTGCATGGCTGCAATGATGCCGTCGCCCGTGGTATGATGGTCGAGGAAGATCATGTGACCCGCGTCCTCGCCGCCGACGACCGAGCCCAGACGCAGCATGTCCTCCAGGACGTAGCGATCCCCCACTTTCGCGGTGTGGTAGTTGATCCCGTATTTTTTGCAGGCCATTCTTAAGCCCAGGTTGCTCATCACGGTGCAGACCAGGAGATTATTCTTTAACTTTCCCTCTTTTTTCAACCTGTCGGCACAGATGATGAGGACCTGATCGCCCCGGATTTCATTGCCTTTTTCATCCACGGCGATGAGGCGGTCGCCGTCCCCATCAAAGGCCAGCCCAATGGCCGCCCCGCTCTCCACCACCCTTTTTTTCAGGTCCTGGGTATGCTGTGAGCCGCATCGGTCATTGATGTTGGTGCCGTTCGGCGTATTGTGAATGACTTCCACTTCCGCGCCAAGCTCAATGAATGCTGCGGGCGCCACCCGGTAGGTGGCGCCGTTGGACACATCCATCACTATTTTCATCCCCTCCATGGAGAGATTGCGGGGGAAGGTGTTCTTCAAAAAGACGATGTATCGACCCTGGACGTCTTCCATGCGGAAGGCCTTCCCCATTCCTGTTGACGTCGGCAAAAGATCATTAAGCTTGTTGTTGAGGATCAGGTCTTCGATGATCTTTTCCTCTTCGTCGGTCAGTTTGAAGCCGTTTCCTCCGAAGATCTTGAGTCCGTTATCCTGATAGGGGTTATGAGAGGCGGAGATTACAATCCCGGCATCGGCGCGCATGCTCTGGGCGATGAAGGCGATGCCGGGGGTGGGGAGCACACCGACCAGGTAGGGGTGGCCCCCCATGGAGGTGATTCCCGCCTCCAGGGAGCTTTCCAGCATATATCCGGAAATGCGTGTATCCTTTCCGATAATCACCCGGGCGCGGTGGCCGTTCTTTTTAAACACATGCGCTACGGCCTGCCCAACGCTGAAGGCGATTTCTGCGCTGATGGGGTAACGGTTTGCTTCGCCCCTGATCCCATCGGTTCCAAATAGTTTATTCATGGGTTTCCCGTTCCATCAT
This sequence comes from Deltaproteobacteria bacterium, assembly GCA_026388595.1. Taxonomy (GTDB): domain Bacteria; phylum Desulfobacterota; class Syntrophia; order Syntrophales; family Fen-1087; genus JAPLJM01. The sequence goes on along the minus strand of JAPLJM010000155.1, from coordinate 6,922 downwards.
CTTGTCATTGCTTGAATAAATCCAGCGACGGCATGGTTTTTGAGCACTGCTCGCAGAGCCTATCCACAATGCTGCTGAGCCATCGGGTCCCGCTTGACGCGACATCAACGGGGATATTCCGGATGGTCTCGATGTAATTCGCCCGGCTTTTCCCTGCGGCTTTCTGGAAATCCCGGAGAAAGACCTCGCGTGATTTCTCTGTGATATCGTCCTGAAGGAGTCCGCTGAACAGACCTTCAAGGGCTTCCAGATGTTCATAAAAGGCATGCCTGCCTTTGGCCGACGCCTGCTTCCGTCCCTGTGAGGTCGGGGCGATAGCCTTTTCTGCCATGGCCCTGAGCCTTTTTAGCCGCTCCTTCTTGGCCAAGAGGAGCTGGCCCATGACCCCGGCATAGATGAGCAGGCCGAATTTCTGGGCTTCCAGGAAAGGTTTCCTCACCTGTGTGTACCACGCTTCCATGGCTGTCATGTTTGCCAGGTAGCGGATGTTATTCTCCAAGATACGCTTGATATTGGGGTAGGTCGCCGGTACAAAATCCCGCTCACCCCGGAAATCTGTCATTTCGAAGATCAGCTTGTTGTCTTCCGGATGATCATTCCTCAGGATGGCGCCTGCCGCTACGACATTGCCATATCCCATCCGTAGCGGACCGACGATGCCTCCCTGGCCGCCCAGAAAGATCGGGGGCTGGTTCAGCATGACGCCCCTCGGCACATCGCCGATGAGAGAGGGCGTTGTCTTGTCGGCATCGGGTGTAAAGTTAAAATGAATATAGGAACTTCCGACCTCACTGTGATTCTGGCGACTTGTGCCGCCGGCCATCAAACAGTCGCAGAAGTTGATCAGACTCCCGAGCGTCACAAAAGGGAAAAGGATGGTCTGTTTCAGCCCCACGCAGTGGGCGCCGTTCGCCTGCTCCTCCAGAATGCAGCCTTCGCGCACATGAGCGCCCATGCCTATTTTTACCTGTCCGAGAAAGACAGACTGACTGAAGTAACCGCCCTTCAGTTCAACCTTTTCTCCAAGCTGACAGTTTTCAATCGTCGCCGGTGCCTCATATCCGATCTGGCTGCCTGCTGAGATGACCGTACTGTGACCATAAATCCGGCATCCCGGATAAATCCGGACGCCTTTTTCCGAGATCTGATCCACATTGACTTCATCGCCGATATCAAGGGTCAGTGGATTGGGGATGTCCACGCCCTTATGCAGCAGCTGGCATATCTTTTCATAGGATCTCGGCTTCAGTTCCATTTCACCCTCATCAGAAATGGCTTGCGGGGATGTAGAAAAACTGGAATTTTCTAGCAGCTATCTGCATGCAGGTCAATCAGATTTTATATTACTCAAGGCTGTTTTGATCTGTCCGGCAATAACATCGGCAGGTTCGCTCATAAGCGATTCCAGAGATATCGTCTCCAGGTAGCGGTCATTCCAGGGCAGATTGTATTCATTGATGAGATTGCGGATATCGTTGTACTGATAACCGAGCACCTCTTTCTTTTCGTTCAGCGGCAGCGCCTCGTTGAAGCCGACGTGGATGAGCAGCAGGCTTCTCACCCCCTGCTTGTCGCCGAGGAGAGGAATAATCATAATGGGCGCGTTATCCGATTTTCCCCGCCCCACATAAACATGGCCCGTGCTGACAATCGTTTTTTTTGTTCCCATGAGCAGCCCGGAACCATCCGTCCTGGATCGCATCTGCAAGGCGATCCCCCCCTTTTTGCGAATGGCGATCGTCGAGGCCTCTCCGGGGTTGCCTTCAGGGTCCAGATTATTGACATCATAGAGGGTATATCCTTTGATCACGGTGATGGCCGGTTGAATCCGGCTGAAGGCCACGATATTCTTGCTGGTCAGCAACTTTTTGGAAAGAGCCAGTTCGTTCAGCAGGTCGTAAATAACGCCCTTGAGCGGCTTTTCCTTTCGGCTTGTTCCCACGGTCACCGTCTTGGCCTGATGCCGGATGGCGTCAATGGGGCGAGAAAGTTCATCGACGGCATTGCCCAGTGCAATATCGAGCCTGTCGATGGGCGAAGAAATGCTGTCCGCTTCACCGAAGTCAGACCAGAAGTCCTCCAGGGGAAGTTTCCCCATGGCGTATTTCAGCAGCAGGACGATATCCGTCATGGTCTTGACCGTGATGATGCTAAATGCTCCAGCATTGCGGCGTTCATGGAATCTGACGGCGAATTCGCTGATCATTCGCCGGAACGTCCGGTCGAAAATACCGTCATAGAGAGAGTAGTTTTTCCTGGCCTGATCGATCATCGTCAGATTCAAACGGCTGCGGAACTCCCGGAAGAGGATGGCTTCTTCATCTATTTTGCAGGCGGCATAATAACCCCAAAGGTGACCGGCCACCGTATTAAGAATGACCGGCAGGGGCATTGCGGCCCGGGGAATGGCGATCACGGCATCGGCAATGGCGTGGAAACGGTCCTCGTCTTCATCGGCAAAGACGACCACGCCTGCCTTGTGCGCCCTGAAAATGGCCACGTCCTTGACGATATCCCCCAGGACGGCCTCCGGGCTGCCGGCGGCGCAGACAATAATCAGGGGCTCCGCCGACAGGTCAATGTGCTTTTTATTTTCCACCACATCGGAGGAGATGGTCTTGTAACAGAGTTCGCTGAGCTTGATCCGGATTTCATCGGCAGCCGCCTTATTGGGCCCGCTGCCGACCACCGCCCAGTATTTCTTCAGTCCTGACAGCTTCCGGACAGACCGGCGAAGCTCTTCCTTTCGATCCAGAACCCGTCTCATCATCTCCGGGGCCTGTTCCAGGTTGAGCAGTTCCCCGGCGATCTCATCATCGGGAAGTGTTCCCAGCACCTGGGCAAAATACAGGGACAGGATATGCCCGGCCACAACCTGGGAATAGAAGGCTTTTGTGGAGGCCACCGACATTTCGATGTCCCGGCCGTCGCTGGTGTAAAAGACGCCGTCGGACTTACCGGTGATGTCGGACTGACGGCGGTTGACGATAGCGATGACCGACGCCCCCCGTTCCGCAGCCATGGCTACGGCGCGGTTGGTGTCCGTGGTGGTTCCCGACTGGGTGATTGGAATGACGAGGGTGTCCTGCAGATCCTCTTTCAGGTAGAAACCGCTGAGTTCAGAGGCGATTTTCGCCTCGATCTTTATCCGCGCGTCTCCGAGATACCGCTCCAGGGAATCGGCGATGGCGGCGCCTGCCACAGCCGCTGTGCCGTGGCCGATGATCACCATCCGGCGGATTTCGTCCCGTTTCAGGGCCAGGCGGACCTTTTCCGGAATAATATCGGGGCCAAGATTGAAGCGGACCTGCTTTTTGCCGTCTTTTCCATTCATGATCCGGTATTTGCCCAGCAGGGTTTTGTGTACGGAAAGCGCAGATTCACTGATCTCCTTCAGGAAAAAATGCGGGTACGCGCCGCGGTCGATGTCCCGCGTCGTCATTTCGGCCCGCTGGATATCCGCTGCCTGCCACTCTAAAGAAAGCCCATTGTAATAAAATGATTTTATGCCGGAAAGGCCTCCCGGTGTGTTTTGATCCAGGATCAGGATCTGACCGGCCGAATCGGAATCGTCGGGAATGGACAGTTTTTCGCCGTCCATCTTGATGAAGTCGGGCGTTTCTTCCACCAGGCCGTAAAGCTCCGAGGAAAACAGATAGCGGTCCGGTGTGAGGCCCACATAGATCGTCTGTCCGCTGCCTTTCAGGGCGAGGAAGGTCCGGGACGGCTCCAGATTGCTGGTCATGGCAATGGCGTGCGAACCCTCAAAATCGTTGACGGCGCGGCGGAAAGATTCCGACAGATCATTGCCTTCCAGCAGATATTTTTCAATCTGAAGGGGGATGATTTTGGTATCCGTCGTCACCTCCGGGGCAATAAGATCGCGTCCGGCTTCGAACTGCTGGCGGAGAACGGGGTAATTATCGATGTCCCCGTTGAGGACCACGTCGATCGTCCAGTCGCCTTTGCCGTAGGCCGGATAGTTTTTGATGCTTTTGTCGGTCCTGTAATTGTTGATGGGATGGCAGTTATCCTCGGTGATGTAACCCACGGACGCCCAGCGTGTATGGGCCAGCGATTGTTCAGAGACAACCTCTTTGCCTGCAAATTCTCGAAAGACGGCATCTCCGGATACGGCATCCCGCAAGATCTGCACATTCCGGCCAAGCTCGCCGATGATCGATGCGGTTTTATAGGTAAAGGACAAGTAGGGTAGGGTTTCTGTGAGTTGAATAGAGCCGTTGATCAAGTCGCCCGTTGCCGTTCTTTGCATGAAATCGTCATAAAGCCCCCTTTCCCTGAGCCGTTCCAGGACGTCTGCAAGGTCCTGCGGTGCAGGCAGGGTAAAGGATATCTGGATGCCGGCAGAATCCCGCCCCCGGACTTCCAGGCGATCGAGACAGTTCAGGAGAACATTGATTTTCCGGTATTTTCCAAAGGCCTCCGGCGTCAGGTCCTGAAGCCTTTCAGAACCGGCAAGCCTGAAAATCCTGTCGATATTATCCAGAATATCTCTTTCCAGGGCCCAGCAGATATCTTTCATGCGGGTGAGCCGGCTATTGATGACTTCCAGATCGCCGGTTGAAAAATGAGCGGCCTGACTTTCCAGGCCGATTTGTTCCTCCGCCAGGAAAACATTCATCTTTTTAGAGAGATCGGTCAAATTTGCCGTTCCCTGGGGATCAAAAAAGAGGCGTTTGGAGGAATCATCCCGCTTTAAGGTCAAAATATATTGTTCCAGGTCGGAAAGCGCATCGGGTCCATTCAGATAGCGTTCGGACGGGATTGCACCCTCCCGGATTCTTTTCATATCCTGCTGTGTGACTTGCTCAAACAAGTCCGACAGATGCACCCCCGGATCGGCAGTTTCCTCTTGCCCGGCCTTTTTGATCGTCAAAATGCCTGCCAGGCCGCAACACAGGATATTGGCCCGGTGGGGAAAGAGAATCCATGCGGGGGCTGAAACCCGCTTCGGATCGACGCCGATAAAAAAATTCCAGTGATTTAAAATATTTATAAAACATAAACAGAATTTTTTGATCATTTTTCTCTATTTCTTTCTTTCAGCCTCTTTGTTTTTTTATTGACCGGTGGGAGGATTTTTCATGCCAATGTCAGAAATGAAAAGGATCAGGCGCTCATCGATGGTGCTCACAGCCGCCAATCGATGACATCACCTGTCATTGTCTTCACCCAGCCCCAATTTAGTCATTTTTTTCTGGAAGGTATTCCGGTTGATTCCCAGATAGGCGGCAGAGGCGGACTTAACGTGATTGCAGCGTTTCAGGGCAATTTTAAACAGACATCTTTCCACCATGTAGATGACATCTTCATAGACCCTGCTTTTCTTGCCGCCTGCAGAACAAAGCAATGTAGAAATATCTTCAAGCTTTTTTTCGAGGATTTCTTCTAGAATAGAAGAGACGGTTTTATTCTTATCTCTTTCGGACAAAGATGATTTTGAAGGTATTTCAGTTATTGACAAGTCCTCACTCCCCCCTGCAGTCTGGTTAGATAGGTAAAAGCTTTAACAGAATGATACCGAAAATGACCACCACGGCGAACCACAGGGAAATCATATCCCCTCGGTTTTTAACAGGGTTTTCCCCTTGGGCGCGGACGTCCTCCTCCACTTTATCGGGGCCGACACGTTCGACAATGATTCGAATGAGGGCAGAAAAATCCTCATAGGCATTCGACAGGATAAAGAATCCCTTGGTCGTGGTCAGCAGCAGGTAGACTTTTTTGCGGATCATCACGCATCCCACATGACTGATATCGCCCCAGAGAATTTCTTTTACGCGCAGGAACTTTTTGAAGAGGATTCCCTGATCCGTCATCGTGGCCCTGCGGTTCCGGGCTTCCAGAAAGAGGGCGACCGTGGGAATCGTCATGGCTGTCAGGAAAATCCGCTCCATGGAGGAACCCTTGCCAAGCAGGGTCAGAATCAGCAGAATCAAGAGCAATCCGGCGCTGATGCCGAGGGGGATCAGGAGTTCCCGGCGAATTTTAAATGGCTGTGTGGACATGGGTTAACACGCTATTTATTCTGATTGAACTTATGCTTCTCGTTTAAAGATGCCGCTCTTGCCGCCCTGTTTGCTGATCAGTTTGATATCCGACAGGATCATCTGCCGGTCCACCGCTTTGCACATATCATAAATGGTCAGGGCTGCGATGCCGACGGCCGTCATGGCCTCCATCTCCACACCGGTTTTTCCCACCGTACGGACGGTTGCTTCGATGGTCAATTCACCCCGGGGAGAATGGGGGAAAAACTGGACGTCCACATCGGTCAACGCCAGGGGATGGCACAGGGGGATCAAGTCGCTGGTCCTCTTGGCCGCCATGATCCCCTTCGATCAACGCCAGCGTATCGGGCTGCATCAGGACCTTTCCCCGGGCAACGGCCGTCCGTACCGTCGCTGCCTTGCGGGTCACGTCGACCATCCGTGCATTGCCTTTTTCGTCAAGATGGGACAGCTTAATCGTCATAAAGGTGTGTTATGGGCTTCTTCATGAATGAAAAACAAAGAATCTGAGAAATTTGCATACTCATTAGCATATGGCGTTCCTTCAGTCAAGCCGGTTGAAAAATTCTTGTCAAGAAATTTTTTAAAAAATATCTTGCGATTCAAAGGCTTCTTTTATAGTAACTTTAAAATACGAGGTGTTCTGCAACATGATTGTGAAAGTAATGAGCAGTACCATCATCGGCATCGATTCTTATCCGGTGGAGGTTGAAATAGATATCTCCCCCGGATTGCCCCAGTTTTCCACGGTGGGACTTCCCGACGTTGTTGTGCGGGAAAGCAAGGACCGGATCAAGGCCGCCATCAAGAATTCCGGCTACCGTTTCCCACCCACCCATGTTACGGTGAACCTGGCGCCGGCGGATATCAAGAAGGAGGGGACCGGTTTC
>JAPLJM010000236.1 GCA_026388595.1 Deltaproteobacteria bacterium | reverse complement strand
TATCCCTGTCGCCCCAGAGAATCAATGTCGGCGCGTGTATTTCAGGCAAAAAAGGTTCGAGCGAAAGCGTCTTTTTCAGCATGTCACCCATAATCTTCTCGTTAAAAGCCCTGTTTCTGATCGCCTGTGCCGCCATCTCTTTTTTAACGGGAGAGGGGATGACCGGGACCTGCACGAAAACCATCTTGAGCATACGCTCATAGTCGTCAGCGCTACTGATCAACAGGGGATTGATTCCCCTTTCCAGCATCTTCGTCAACTCACTTTTCTCCGGGCTCTTGATCCCCGCCGGAGCAAGCAAGGCCAAACTCATAACCTTCTGCGGGTATTGCGCTCCGTATATCCCGGCAATCGCACCGCCCATGGAATTACCCGCCAGGTGGAACCGCTCCAGCTTCAGGATCTCCGTGAAGCGGTTGAGGCGCTCGACCTGGCGCTGAATATCATAACTGGTCTCCGGCAATCGGGAGCTTTCCCCAAAACCGGCAAGATCGAGGCTGACAATGTGATATTTTGGGGTGAGAAATCGGGCGAACTGCATCCAGTTGTCCTTATCCGCGGCGTATCCGTGGATGAGGAGGATCGTCTCACCCTTTCCGCCTTCAAGGTAGGCAATGCGGTGATCGTCCACCTGCACGACCCTTTCCGTGAGACCGGCAACACTCCGGCCTGCGGCCACTGCCATTTTCGTGACAGCGCCCGGGAGCAGATAATAAATCAAGGTCATTGTGACAACGATCGTGATCAATCCGAGACCCAATCCGATTGCAATTTTCCTTTTCATGGATGCTCCTGTGCAGTGAATTTTAGATGACGATAAATAAGAGAGAACTTGAAATTTTCCTCTATCATATCAATTCTCAAAAAAATTGAAACCATAATTCTGCGATGCTTATGACCTGGAAAACCAAAGAACCCTGTCTCAAAACCGGAAAATGAAACTCTCGACATGATCCTTGCATTCCCGTGATGCATGTTTTAAGCTCTCCCGACATGATGTTCATTGAACGGATGGTTAAAAGAACTAACGGAAAGGAAGATTACCCTGGAATCAGTACAGCCACCGCCGGAATCCACCAGAAAATAAAAAAGGGGTCGCGGCATGACCCGTAACCCCTTGATTTTCATGGTAGGCGGTACTGGGATTGAACCAGTGACTTCTACCGTGTGAAGGTAGCACTCTCCCGCTGAGTTAACCGCCCTTATCGAGGGGCATCTATATCTGAAAGAATCGGCATTTTCAAGGAAAAAGAAGAAAAAAGAAACCTGGGGAGATCAAAGGCGTGAAGAAAATATTTTACCCGGAAAGCGTGATGATCTATGGCGTATCCAGTTCACCAAGCAATCTCAGCCGCAATACCGTTGGGAATCTTGAACGTTTCGGCTTCCAGGGAGCCGTTTATATGGTCGGCCGCGAGGGCGGTGAGTTGAATGGCCGGAAAATTTGTCAGCATATCGAAGACATTGAGGCTGTCCCCGACCTGGCGGTGCTCCTGGTTCCCGCAAAAGCCATTCCCGATGTGCTTGACCGGTGCGGGCAAAAGGGCATACCCTATGCCCTCATCCAGTCCGCCGGATTTTCAGAATTTACCGAAGCGGGCCGGCAACTCGAAGAGGATTTGCTGGATATTTCCCGGCGATGGAACATCCGCTTCATGGGCCCCAACTGCATCGGCGCCATCAATCTGGACAATGGTCTCGTCCTGCCTTTTATTCCCATGTACCCCGATGCAATGAAAAAAGGTCCTGTGTCCCTCATCTCACAAAGCGGCGGCATCGTGATTGACGGCATACGCCTGCTCACCTTTGAAAATATCGGCTTCAACAAGGCCGTCAGTATCGGCAACAAGCTGAATTTAAATGAATGTGACTACCTGGAGTTTTTTATCTCCGACCCGGAAACCCACAGCATCGGTATCTATCTGGAGAATTTTACCGACGGCCGGCGACTGATGGACCTGGCCTGGCAAACGGAAAAGCCGATCATCATCCTGAAGGCCAACCGGTCCACATCCAGTCATCAGATCGCCCGCTTTCACACTGCGGCACTCGCTGGCGACGATGACGTTGCCGACGCGGCTCTTAAACAGGCAGGCATGCACCGTGCCCGTACGCTCATGGAAATGGCGGATGCCTTCAAAATATTTTCGCTGCCCCTGATGAAGGGGAAAAAGGTCGGGGTGGTCTGCCGTTCCGGCGGGCAGGCCGTCATGCTGGCAGACGCGGTGCATCGGCATGGCTTCACCCTGGCCGAGTTTTCCAGCCGTGTTTTTGATCATGTCCGGAAGGAAATCCGGGCCGGTGTCATCCAAATGACGAATCCCCTGGATCTCGGGGATGTCTTTGATATCCGATTTTATGAAGAAGTTATCGAGAAAGTGCTTCAGGAACGGTCGGTGGATGGGGTTGTTTTCGGTCATATGTACCTGCACGGCGTAACCATTCCGCCGACGCAGGAGCTGATCCGGGCCGCAAGGAGGCTATCGCAGCAATATCAGAAACCGGTGGTCTTTTTCATGATTGCCAGCAAGAAATATTTCTTTACCCTGAAGGAAACCGACGATTTTCCGATATTTGCCGATCTGGAACAGGCGGTGCAGGCCTTGGCCGTCTCACGGCGGCATAATGAAAATCAAACTATCCGTGTGGCAATGCAACCGCCCGCTTCAGGCGGGATCAAGCCGGTGGTTTTGGCCCCATCAGGATCTGCGCCCGCTTTCATGGACCCGGCGGAATCCTTCGGCCTGCTGAAGTCATACAGCTTGCCGGTGGCTGACTTTGCCGTCGTCGGGAACCTCACGGAAGCCTTCAGCGCGGCTGAAAATATGGGCTACCCCGTGGCTCTGAAAATCGCCGTTCCGGAAATTCTCCACAAGACCGAAGCCCGGGGAGTTCATCTCAACCTGACCGATCGCCAGGCCCTTTCCGATGCTTTCGGTAGCATGAACACCGACAGGGTTATCGTCCAGAAGATGTCGCCCCCGGGACGGGAGGTGATTATCGGCGGCCGTCAGGATCGGGAATTCGGCCCGGTGATCCTGTTCGGCCTGGGAGGCATATTCGTAGAGGTGATCAGGGACGTGGCCATGCGCATCTGCCCCATCGATCGGGGAGAAGCCGGACGCCTGATTGAAGACACGAAAGGGGCCAGGATCTTAAGGGGATACCGGAATCAGGCGCCGGCGGACCTGGAGGCCCTGAAAGACTGCCTCGTCAAGGTTTCCCAACTGCTGGTCGAACACCCCGAGGTGCAGAATCTCGACATCAATCCGATGCTGATCTTCGACGAAGGTCAGGGTTGCCTGATTGTGGACGTCAAAATCCAGATTGAGAGGGGTTGAATCATTTGATGCGATTCTTCAGGCGCTCCAGGTCACAGATGGTAATGCTATTCCGGGAAGTGGTCACAATCCCCTTTTGACGAAGGATTTTTAATTCCTTGTTGATCGTCTCACGGGAAACACCGATCAGGCTTGCCAGTTCCCGCTGCGTTAAACTTACGTCATGTTTTTCATCGCCCTTGTCCCTCTGATACCGTGATTCGACCAGATCCACCAGCCGTTTTGCCAGTCGTGCGGAGACATTCAGGAAGCAGACTTCCGCAACCATGTCGTCCGTCCTCCGCAGGCGCAGGGAAAGGGCCTGCATAATGGCGCGAATGGCATGTTCATTGTGAATCAGGAAGGAGAGAAAGTCAGAGCGGTTGAGAACATATAGCTGCGTTTCCTCCATCGCCACGGCGTCCGCTGAACGCGGCAGTTCGTCAAGCAGGGCCATTTCGCCAAAAAAATCGCCGTCAGCCAACAGGGCCAGGGTAACTTCATCGCCGCGTTTCGTGGGAACGACAATCTTGATCAGCCCCCTACAGATGATATACAGGGCCGTTCCCTCATCGCCTCTGTGAAAGAGGAAATCGCCTTTCCGGATGGACCGCCGTCGCAGCAGCGATGCCAGCATCTCCTGATCGGGGGGTGAAAGGGGAGCAAAAAGGGGGATTTGCTTAATGATTAAGACCGGCATTCCTCTGACTCTTCATCTTTAAATGACTTCGTTCAGCAGGTCACCATAAAACTGGACGCGACGGTCATCAAACAGGTCATTGAATTGATTCAGCCGCTTATTTCTCGCCATGGAGACATCGATATTAACGACGCCGGTTTCTTCTGTGTCGGCGCCGGCGCGATAAAGGATATTGGCAGCCGGACCGGTAATCTGGCTGCGACCGGTATAGCGAAAGTGCTTACCGCCCCGTTGCTCCGTCCCTGTCCGGTTCGAAGTGACGGCAAAGACACGGTTCTCCAGACACCTTGTAATCATGGCATCCTGACAGAAAGGCAACACCAGATTGGCCGGGTGACAGACGACCTCGGCGCCCTTCAGAGCAAGCGCACGCATGGATTCAGGAAATATCCAGTCAAAGCAGATCATGATCCCCAACTTGCACAAACCGATGTCATACACCTCAAATGCTTTGTCTCCAGGTGTAAACCACAGATTCTCCTCATTAAAAAGATGCACTTTCCGGTAGGTTGCCAAGTGACCCTGGGGCGAAACCAGGATGGCCGCATTATAAAGCCGGTCACCCGCTTTTTCGATTATGCCGCCCACCAGATGCATGTTTTTCCTCCGGGCGATCCCGCACAGGGCTTTTGTTGTTTTACCATCGGGAATGATCTCGGCCAGGCCTTCCGCCTCCTGCTTTGAGGTAAAAAGATAGCCTGTATTGAAAAACTCAGGAAGGACGATCACATCAGCATCCAGGGGTTCGATGAGCCTGATTGCTTTCTCAATATTTTTATCAACTTCACCGAAGATGGGGTCGAACTGGACAAATCCTGTTTTCATGCCTGTTTCCCTGGATGGATCAGAAGTTAAAATCAACAACCACAAGGCTGTCGCAGATCGCCCGGACCTTTTTCACAACGACCTGATGGTCAGGATTAACTTGATAGCGTTTCATGGCATCCACATTTTCAAACGTCGATACCAGGGCGAAATCCCAGGACCTTTCGGTATGCAAAATGTCCTGGCCGAATTCAAATCCCTTAATTTCGGGAATGACCGCCGGGAGACTTTCCAGGCCTTGTTTGATTTCCTCTATTTCAGACGTCGTCACTGTCGCTTTAAACTTCATGAAGACAATGTGTTTCAGCATCTCAAGCCTCCTGATATTATAAAAAATCATACCCTGCGCTTGATGCGGCGCTATCCCTCTTTTGTCCCTTTCAACTTCGGAGAAGCCCCATTCTTGAACGCATCCCCCAGCGACCCAAAAGATTCAGGTTTCTTCTGAAGGAATTGCCGGAAATCCTCGGGTTTGTCTTTTTGATCAACGGCTTCTTCATGAGATGCCAGGACCAGAGACAGACGCTTTGCCGCCCGATCTAGCTTCTCGATTTTCACCTCAATCTCTTGTCCCTGCTTAAGAATCTCGCCGGCGTGATTTATCCGCTTTCCGGCGCCCAGACGAGAGATATGCAGCAAGCCATCGACCCCCGCCTCCAACGTAACAAAGGCGCCGAAGTTCGTCAAACGGGACACCCTGCCGGTATGGACGGAGCCTTCCGGAAACCCGGACTCAGCTTTTTCCCAGGGATCCACAAGCATCTGCTTGAGGCTCAGGCTGATCCGGTCTTTTTCACGGTCGATTTTCAAAATGGCCACTTCCACTTCCTCACCCACCTTCAGCGCATCGTGAATGTCTTCCGTACGGCCCCAGCTGATTTCCGACATAGGCAACAGGCCGTGCATGCCGCCGATATCCACAAAGGCGCCGAACTTCTGCAGGGAGATGATTTTCCCTTTCACAATCTGACCTTCGCGGAGGGACAGCATCATCGCATCTCTCTGCACCTGCTGCTCCTTGGCTACGATGATCCGGTTTGATAAAATGATATTGCGTCCCTTTTCGCTGTATTCCGTAATGATAAAAGGGAGCCGCTGCCCGACATAATCCGCCGGCTTATCAATCCTTGCCAAGCCCATTTGCGAAAAAGGGCAGAATCCCCGCATGGTCCCGGCGATCCGGATCTCAAAACCACCTTTGATTTCCTTGTCCACCACACCTTCCACGGGAATACCGCTGCGCCAGGCGTCTTCCAGATAGATGCGACTGGCTTCTCCTGCACCAATTTTCGTTGTAAAAAGTTTTTCATTCTGGCGTGAAGACAGGAAATAGGCCCGGATCGTATCCCCTTCCTGGACTGTCAGCTCTCCGTCCTCATTCATTAATTCTTTTTTATCCAGATACCCTTCATTTTTTCCGCCCAGATCCAGAAAGACCCACTCCGGCGAAATTTTGACAATCCGTGCTTCCACTTTCTGTCCCGGTTTCAGCCAGACCGGCTCTTGGTGACTCTGTTCAAACAATTCCGCAAAACTCATTTCTTCGGCGGGTTCTTGCGTCATTTCCTTTTCCTGTTCCATTGATCATCCTTGTCGTTTTTATTGGTCTCCGGGGCCCGTTTTCAAAGGCCAGCAGCGAGTAGCGATAACACTCCTGATCCCCTTTTCAAGATTGCCCCTTTAACCGCTCCTTATATCTCAATGCGGGGCGCTTAACAAGTAAAAAGCCATGGCCGTATCAACGACCATGGCTTTTTTATGAAAATCGCATCGGACGGACCCCGAAAAGCCGCCTGCCGTCAGGCGGGGAGGGTTCTTTTCGCTCCCGCCAATGCGCGGTAAAACCCTTTACAGCATCTCATAGATGCCGGCAGCACCCATACCGCCGCCGATGCACATGGAGACGATGCCGCGCTTTGCCTTCCGACGTTTCAGCTCATGGAGCAACTGGGCGGTCAGCTTGGCGCCGGTGCATCCCAGGGGGTGTCCCAGGGCGATGGCGCCGCCGTTGGGATTGATATCGCCGGCGAAATACCGGTCTTCAATACCCACAGCGCGGCAGGAATAAATGGCCTGGGACGCGAACGCCTCGTTGATCTCATAGACATCGATGTCCTTCGGGGTTAACCCGGCCATCTTCAGGACCTTGGGAATGGCATAGGCGGGGCCGACGCCCATCTCTTCGGCCTTGCAACCGGCCACGGCATAGTACGTCAGCTTGGCCAGCGGCTTCAAACCCAGTTCTTTGGCTTTCTCCGCCGTCATCAACAGGGCGAAGGCGGCGCCGTCGGTCATCTGGGAGGAGTTGGCGGCGGTCACGGTTCCACCCTGCTTGAAGGGCGATTTCAACTTGGCCATGTCCTCGATTTTGGCCGGCCATCTCACACCGTCATCGGCGTCAAAAATGACCTTTTCACGAACCCGCTTGCCGTTTTTCAGAACTTTATATTTAAAAGCCTCAATGGGGATAATCTCTTCCTTGAATTTTCCCGCCTTCATGGCTTCGAAGGCCCTGCGGTTGCTTTCCAGACCGAACTTATCCATATCTTCTCTGGAGATATTATAATTCGCCGCGACATTTTCCGCCGTAATGCCCATGGAGACATAGACGTTGGGCATACTGCCGTCGAAGGCCCAGTCGGGATTGGGACGGAAGATGCTGCCGCCCATGGGGATATGAGACATGGT
>JAPLJM010000094.1 GCA_026388595.1 Deltaproteobacteria bacterium | reverse complement strand
ATCGCCGCCCTGATCACACCCAGGCTCCGGGATCATCTCCGCCTCTAGGGGGGCGATTGTAAAGGCATTGTCATGATCACGATTCAAAACCTCTCATACAGCTATAACGGCCCGGATACATCCGTCCTGAAACAACTCCATCTGGAAATCCGGGAAGGGGAACATGTGGCCCTGATCGGGCCGAACGGCTGCGGCAAGACAACCCTGATCCGGCATCTGAATGCCCTGCTCACGCCCCAGGGCGGGTCTGTTTGGGTGGACGGCATGGAGACAACCGATCAAAAGCACCTGAAGGAAATCCGTCGCCGTGTGGGACTTGTCTTCCAAAACCCTGACAATCAGATCGTCGGTATGACCGTGGAGGAGGATGTGGCTTTTGGTCCGGAAAATCTCGGTCTCCCGTCCGCAGAGATCCGTCAGCGTGTTGATGAAGCCCTGGTTGAGGTGGGCATGGAAGCTTTTGCGCAGCGCGCCCCCCATACCCTGTCCGGCGGCGAAAAGCGGCTGGTTTCCATCGCCGGTGTGTTGGCCATGACCCCCCGTTACATTGCCCTTGACGAGCCGACGGCCTATCTGGACCCGGCGGGGCGGCAGCGCGTCCTGAAGGTGATTCAAAAGCTGCACCGCCGCGGGATTGCCATCATCCATATCACCCATGACATGAACGACCTCCTCGATGCGAACCGGCTGCTGGTGATGGACCGGGGCGCCATTGCCCTCGACGGGGCGCCCGAGGCCATTTTCAGCCGCCTGGACGTTATGCAGGATCTCGGCCTCCAACTGCCGCAAGTGACCCTCCTGCTGCACCGGCTGCGGGAAAGCGGCTGGGAGATCAATACCAACATCCTGACGATTGAAGACGCCAGCACGGAAATATCTTCCCGGATGAACGCTCTGAAAGGCGCCCTGGACGCATCATGATCCATATCGGCCAGTACATCGCCGGTGATTCAATCACCCACCGGCTGGATCCCCGCATCAAGATGATTTCCGCCATTATTCTGAGCATCCTGATTTTCAGGGCGACCTGGTTTGATGTTTATCTCATCAGCCTGTTTTTCCTGATCATCATGGGGTTCTCCCATCTTAAAGCCAAGCCGGTCCTGAGCGCCATCAAACCACTGGCTTTTTTCGCCGCGCTGCTCTTTCTATTGCATCTTTTCTCCACTGATGGTACAGCACTCTTGTGGCTGCCGGCATTACATTTGAAAATAACCGATGAGGGGCTGTTCCGGGGGGCTTTTGTGACCTGGCAGTTTGTTGCGCTCGTGCTGAGCGGTGTGATCCTGACAATGACCACGCCGCCCTCGGAGATGATCAGCGGCCTGGAGAAACTACTGCACCCCTTCAAATATCTGGGCATCCCGACGCAGGATCTTGCCGTGATGGTCTCCATGGCTTTGCGTTTTGTCCCCACGCTGCTGGAAGAGTTCGACCGGATCCGGATGGCGCAAATGGCACGGGGGGCGGACATGAACACGGGGAGTCTGGCGCAGAGGGTCAAAAGCGCCGCCGCCCTGACCCTGCCGCTCATGATGAGCGCCGTGCGCCGTGCCGATAATCTTGCGGAGGCCATGGAAGCCCGCGGTTACCACAATGGCCCGCGGACGACGCTGCGGGTGCTCCGGATCAATGGATCGGATTATGCCGCCCTCGCCTCACTGGCCATTTTCATCGCCTTACTGGCGATTTCAGGGGTTTATGTAAATTAAGCGCACCGATTCCCCTTGCGCGGGAATGACAAATTTATTGTGTTGCTATCGAAAGCGGGGCTTTATTGAATAAACGTCCATGGACCTGGGTGGATACAACGGTCAAACGGCGTCAGGCCGAAAAAGACATGCAAGCGTCTTCCATCCTTTGCATTGACACTGAATATGATTCTTTCCGTTATTTCCATGATAAACTTTGCCTGATTCAGATCAAAGCAGAGGAAAAATCATATCTTTTCGATCCCTTGAACGGTGTTGACCTTTCCTTCCTGGCAGAACCCTTCGCCGATCCCGCCATGCTGAAGGTTCTGCATGCCGGCGACAACGATATCCGTCTTTTGAAACGCGACTACGGGTTCGCCTTCAGCAATGTTTTTGATACGCACCGGGCGGCGGCAATTCTGGGCTGCCATTATCTGTCGCTCTCGACACTCATCAAGCAATTTCTTGACATCGATCTGGAAAAAAAGAAGAAAATCCAGCGCTCTCAATGGGATATCCGGCCGCTCTCAGAAGAACAGCTACGGTACGCCGTCTTGGACACGGCCTACCTGAAACCCCTCTATGAAATATTGGCAGCGGAGATTCGCACCAGGGGACTGGAAAAGGAAGCGGCCCATGCCTTTGCAGAAATCACGACCGCCACCTGGCAGGAAAAGGTCTTCGATGTCCGGGGACATACACGGATTAAAGCCTATCCCATACTCACGGCCGCTCAGAAAAAACGCATCCAGCGCCTCTACCGATGGCGGTTTCAGAAAGCCCGGGAGCTGAACCGGGCCATTTTCATGATTCTATCCGAACAGGATCTGGTCAATCTGGTCAGAATGGAAACCCTGACCCCGGCCGGCCTTAAAAACGAAGGCGGCTTTTCCGCAGAAAGGGCCGCCCGTTTCGGTGAAGAAATTCTCTCCGTGATGATGTAGAACAGGTCAGCAAAAGCTAACCCACCCTATTCCACCATCCGTTAACCCATAATGTCCAGCTGACACAAAGCCTTAAACCAACTTTCAAGCGTACGGGTATAATACATTAAGAACAATATGGATGTGTGCATAAGCTGCGGAAAAGTGCAGGGTATCAATATGGCGATGTTCTTCATGCTCTCACTTTTAATTGAGGGGTTCTTGGCCCAGAGAAGCAGCTGGCGCAGGCAGGGTTTCATCCCCGGATGCCCTGCCGGCTGGATTTTGCTTTTTCGGCAGTGTGTGCTATGAAGAAAGTTATGCAACCACGAATCATTCCCCGGAAGGAACACCGGATATCCAGAAAGCAGATCAGTCCGAATGTCCTGCGCACGCTCTACCGGCTTCGTGACAACGACTTCATTGCCTACCTGGTCGGGGGGTGTGTTCGCGACCTCCTTTTGGAGCGAACCCCCAAGGACTTCGATATCGCCACAGACGCCGCACCCGGTCAGATCAAACGGCTCTTTCGCAACTGCCGTCTCGTCGGCCGCCGTTTTAGGTTGGCCCATCTCCATTTTCAGGACGAAGTTCTGGAAGTTTCCACGTTCCGGGCTGCCGCCCCTTATGATGAAACGAACCCTGAAGAGCAGGGCCCGAATAACCGTCCCCCCCGTCACCTCAAGGACTGGGACGGCATGGTTCTTCGTGACAACGTCTTCGGCACACCGGAAGAGGATGCCCTCCGCCGTGACTTCACCATCAACGCCCTTTCCTATAATATTGCAGATTTTACGGTGATTGACTATTCGACTGGACTGAGCGACCTCCACGAGCGGCTCCTTCGTCCCATCGGCGACCCTTATGTACGATTTACGGAAGACCCGGTGCGCATGCTCCGCGCCGTTCGTTTTGCCGCATCCCATAATTTTGTCATCGAACCTAACACGTGGGAGATCCTCTGTGAGCTTTCCTCCACGATTTCCCGCGCTTCACCGGGGAGACTATACGAAGAGATCCTGAAATTCTTCCTGTTTGGCGCTGCGCAACCGGCTTTCGATCTGCTGGAAACAAGCGGGCTCCTTGCCGCCCTTTTCCCTGAGCTCAGTCAGTGGGTCAGAGGAAGCAGTCATCACATGGACATCCTGCACACAAATCTTGAATGCCTCGATCGGCGATGCCAAAGCGGAACACCTCCATCCCCGTCGCTTTTCTTCGCCGCGTTCTTCGGTCCCATTTTGGAGGAAGCCGCGCTTGTACGTCACCGGGATGGCATTCCCCGCCAGCAGGCGTTGGATTCCGTGTACACTGTTTACATGGAGGCGTTCTGCAAGACCGTGAGTATTCCCGGACGGGTCGGCAATCAAATGCGCAGCATCCTCGCCATGCAGCCTTCACTGCACAGAAGGCCTCCGCGTCGTCCCTCTGTCATGGTCAACAGACCTGAGTTTGCAGACGCCTTGGCATATCTGCGTCTCGCAGCTGAGA
>JAPLJM010000299.1 GCA_026388595.1 Deltaproteobacteria bacterium | reverse complement strand
GTCAAAAGCAAGATTTATTTATATCAGATTGTTAATGGTTCGGTCCGGCCGGTCCTGAACCGCCAATATGCCTGGTTCGGTCCCGGGTTGCTCAACCTGGAACGGATCTGCGAGGCAGCCCTCTCTTTTAAGGGAACCCACGATTTTTCCTCTTTTTGTTCAACCCATAGCGACGCGTTGGATCATATTCGGACGGTTATAGATATCCGAATAGAAATGGAACCCCAGGGTCTGATTAAGATTGTGATGGAAGCGGACGGCTTTTTACGGTATATGGTCAGAGGGATCGTGGGAACCCTGGTTGAAGTCGGGAAAGGCAAACGTTTACTTGCAGATTTGCAGGAGACCATGAGTGCAAAAGACAGACGTTATGGGGGCATGACAGCACCACCGCAGGGATTATTCCTGAAGGAGGTGAGGTATTGAAATGAGGATCTTGATTCTTGGCCATCGGGGACTGCTGGGCAGCGAGCTATTTGGCAGATTGTCGGCCCATCATCAAGTCGTCGGAAAAGATGTTGATGATTTCGATATTGCTTCAGAAGACGCCTGTCGGCGCATTATCGCGGAAGCGGAACCGGAGGTGGTCATCAACGCCGCGGGTTATACCGATGTGGATGGTTCTGAAGGGGCAAGGGAATTGTGTTTTGCTGTCAATGCCGAAGGGGTGAAAAATGTCGCTCTGGCATGTTATCCCGGCAGGATAAAAATCGTCCATTTCAGCACAGATTATGTTTTCGATGGGATTAAGGACAGGCCCTACCGGGAAGAAGACGCCTGCCACCCCCTGAATGTTTACGGCGAGGCCAAACTGGCCGGAGAAAAAAATCTTCAGCAATACAGTAATCACTACCTGCTTGTTCGCACGGCATGGATGTACGGGAACCGAGGGAGGAATTTTGTCAAAACAATCCTGGAGAAGGCCAGGGAGATCGGGCGACTGGAAGTTGTGGACGATCAAAAAGGGTCGCCGACTTACGCAAAAGACCTGGCTGCCGCCGTCGAACTGCTTTTGGCAGGACATCACACCGGGATTTTCCATGTAACGAACCGGGGGGCCTGCAGCTGGTATGAATTTGCACTGAAGATCCTCGCCTATGCCGATATCACCGATGTCCCCGTCACACCGGTAGGCTCCTTCCGGATGTCAAGACCGGCGGTGCGTCCCTGTTACGCTGTCCTGAATTGCGGTAAGTTTATCGAGACGACGGGGAAGGCAATGCAGTTTTGGCAGCTGGCACTCCAGGATTATATGCGGGCACTAAAAACCGGCGGGAATTGATTATTTCGGGAAATGAATTCATCTTGACACACTATTGCAATGGCGTTATACATGCACGTAATTGAAGAAGAACAAGGATTTTTTAAGGTGAAGACATGAGACGCTTTTTACTATTTCTGGTTATCCTTATCGGTTTTCTGCCCCCCTCCGTTGCCGCAGGACAAGATCGGGTTCGAGCTGAAGGGATGGCGTCCATTGTTAATAATCGCGTCGATAGTGCCCGGGACAGGGCCATCGATAGCGCCCAGCGGAATGCTGTGGAGCGGGTTGCCGGGATCATGGTTTCCAGCAGTACAGAGGTGGAGAATTTTCAGGTCAAGATGGATCGCATTCTTTCGGAATCTAAGGGTTTTATTACCTCTTACAAGATTCTCAAAGAGGAAAGAGAACGAGACCTCTATGAGGTGCACATTGAGGCTGTGGTCGAGACGGGACGGTTGAAAGACCGCCTGGAGGCGGTCCGATTGATCGTGGCCAGAAAATCCAAACCCCGCTTGATGATCCTCTTTAGTGAGCAGGCCCAGAAGGATGCTATTGCGGAGGCAGCCATGGCAAGGTATTTCATGGCCCAGGGTTTTAAGCTGGTAGATGCCGAGGTGGCCAGAAAAAGCAGAGACATGAAGGCCCTCCAGGCTACTGCCGATCGTCAGCAGTTAACCGGTATCGCCCAGCGTTACGGGGCGGAGGTGCTGATCCTCGGCCGGGTGGAAGTGGCCAGCAAATCTTTCAAGATGGGTGATGTGGAGATTCAATCCAGTGAGGTGGCCGTGTCCGGCAAGGTGGTAAACGGGGATACAGGTGAAATTCTCGCCTCCGACAGCAAGAACCGGAAGGGAGAGTTCAAAACGGTAACGGAGGAAACGGCGCTTGATCTGGCAAAACAGATGAAAGAAGAAATTCTGGAACGCTGGTCTTCGGAGTTGACCAATACCGTAACCGTCAAATTGGTTGTTTCTGGATTGAACTATGGGGACCTGTCCCGTTTCAAAGAAATTTTGAATACGGAAATCAGGGGCTTAAAAGAACTCCAGCAGCGGTCTTATGCGCGCGGTCAGGTTGAACTGGACCTGGAAGTCAAAGGGAATACGCAGAATGTTGCCGATGATCTGTCAACGATTATGCTGAATCAAAGGAAGGTCAGCATTCTGGAAATTACACAGAATACGATTAAAGCCAGTTTGTCGCCGAAAAAATGATGGAAGATTATTGAGGGAGGCCATAATGAAGCGGAGTTCATATCGAGTAATTCTAACGTCTTTGTTGGTTCTGATGTTCCTTTTTGGCTGTGCTGTCAACGACAGCTATAAAATGGGACAGGATTTGAGCAAGGAAAAGCGATGGGATGATGCGATTGTCTATCTTAAAAAGGCGTTGGAGGAGGAACCCAACAATCCGGAATTCAAGGAAGCCTTACAGAGAGCAAAGCAGGGTTCAGCGCGGGTCCACTACGAAAAAGCGAAGCAGATTCTGGGCACGTTGCCGGAACCCAATCTGTCCACCCTCCAGCAGGCTGCAAAGGAAGCGGATATTGCTGTCAGCCTTGATCCCGAGAGCAGGGACATCAAGGCCTTCTCTGACACGGTGAAAATGAAAATCACCCATCTCCAGGAGCTCATTAAACCGCTCTATGCGCAGGCAGATCTGGACATGCTGAAGGAAGACTGGGCGGCGGCCGTCATGAAGTTTCGCCAGATCAATAAAATCTTTCCAAACTATGAGGAAACGGTGAGCAGACTGGCAAAATCAGAACAGGAGGCCACCCGCTCCCTCTATCAACAGGGTGTGAAACTCGGGAAACAGGAGGACTGGAAACTGGCGGCGGAGTCTTTTAAGGCGGTCATGGACATCAACCCCAATTATTTTGATGTGGCCAAACTCTATCGTGAGGCCAAGTCCAAAGATAACTTTGACTACTATGACACAGCCGCTGATAAGGCAAGCCAGGCGCAGGATTTAGCCAAGGCGATTAC
>JAPLJM010000022.1 GCA_026388595.1 Deltaproteobacteria bacterium | reverse complement strand
TGTGGCCGGACTGAGGAGGATTGAGAAATATTCCCTGACCCTGGGCATCACCTACCTCTACATCGGCATCAACCCGGGGGGAGAGCCACGCATTGGGAGGCCCTGAAAAGCTGAATCCAGGTTGGAAGGCGGTTCTGCTTTGAATCCTTCTCGCTCCGGCCTTTTTCTTGACAGGAGGAGATCGTTTCCCTATAGTTATCGGCAATCATTCCCCTCAGTTCCCCTTTAGAAAAAGAACCTCTGTCTATCGGGCATGAGGGCTGTGATGGAAAAACATGGAACAGGGGGTTCAGATGCGAAAACCAGCCGTCCTTTTCATGGGCACCCCGGAATTTGCCGTGCCGTCTCTGGAAATCCTCCTGCGGCGGGGCTATCCCGTTGTAGGCGTGACAACGCAGCCGGACCGGCCAAAGGGGAGGGGAAAGCATCTGGCGCAGCCGCCGGTCAAGCAATTTGCGGAGGCGCACCAGCTTCCCGTTTTTCAGCCGGAGCGTGTCCGGTCGCCCGAGTTCCTTCAACAATTCAAACAGCTTGCTCCGGATCTGGTTGTCGTTGCCGCTTTCGGCCAGATCCTCCCCAAAGCGATCCTTGAACAACCCCGCCTGGGCTGCATCAATGTGCATCCATCGCTCCTCCCCAAGTACCGGGGGGCGGCGCCGCTCAACTGGACCATCATCCGGGGGGAGACAAGGACGGGCGTCACGATCATGCAGATGGACGAGGGAATGGATTCGGGCGATATTCTTTTGCAGGAGGAGACCGCCATCGGTCCCCGGGAAACCGTCGGTGATTTGCATGATCGCCTCGCGTTGATGGGAGCGCAAATGCTCATCCGGACCATCGAGAGGATTGAAGCGGGTACGCTGGCGCGGATTCCCCAGGACCCTGCGGCTGTCACCTTTGCGCCCAGACTGAAGAAGGAAGACGGCCTGATTCGCTGGGAAGCCGGCGTTCATGATCTCATACAACTCATCCGGGGTCTGTCGCCTTCTCCCGGCGCCTATACTTTTACAGACGGGAAAACCCTGAAGATTTTTCAGGCTGACGGCCTTGATGAACAGGCAACGACACCCCCCGGTACCCTTCGGAATAACGGAAAGGAACTGCTCATCGCTGCGGGAAACGGCTCGATATCGCTCTTGGATGTGCAATTGGAGGGGAAAAAAAGGATATCAATCCAGGACTTTCTGAGAGGTTGCCGCCTCCGGACCGGCGACCGGCTGGGGTAAGGCAGGCAGGGAAAATGATTTACAGGATGATTAGAAAGGAGTTCCTATGACGGGCAGACGTTTTGTCGATTTGAGCGTTACGATTGAATCGGGGCTTCCCAGTGATCCCCCCATGATGATTCCCCGCGTCGATTACATCGACCATGCCATGGGAACCGCCTCCATGCTGGAGTTCTTTCCGGGCCTGAAGAAAGAGCAGCTTCCCGGCGGCGTCGGCTGGGCCGTGGAGTTCCTGTCTCTGGCGACGCACAGCGGCACACACCTGGACGCGCCCTATCATTATCATCCCATGATGGACCGGGGGAAGCCGGCAGCGACCATCGATGAAATCCCCCTGGAATGGTGCTTTGGCGACGGCGTCCTCCTGGATTTCCGCCACAAGGGCGACGGCGAACGGATCACCGCTCAAGATGTCAGAAAAGAGCTCGACCGGATCCGCTATGAGATCAAACCCATGGACATCGTCCTCGTGCAGACGGGTGCCGATGCGTTCTGGGGAAAGCCGGAGTACCTGATCAAGGGAGCCGGCATGGACCGGGAAAGCACCCTTTTTCTGACGGAAAAAGGCGTCCGTGTGGTGGGGATCGACGCCTGGAGCTGGGACCGGCCGCTTCCTTATCTGGCCAGGGAATTTGCGGAAATCGGTGACCCCAAGGTCATCTGGGAGGCGCATTTTGCCGGGATCGAGATGGGTTACTGCCATATGGAAAAAATGGCCAATCTGTCGGCCATCGGCAGGCCTCACGGGTTTACGGTCTGTTGTTTTCCGGTGAAGATCAAACGGGCCTCGGCCGGATGGACCAGGCCGGTGGCCATTATTGATATATGAAAGAATCCGCCCGCAGCTTGGCCGTTGATATCCTGTCCAGGATCGACCATGCCGGTCTCTTTGCCGAACCTCTTTTGGATGAGGCCCTCTCCCGAGGCGACCTGACGGATGTCCACGACCGGCGCCTGCTCACGGAGATCGTCTACGGCACTCTGCGGATGCGGGGCCGCATCGACTGGGTGATTGCGCGCTTCTACAAAGGGGAGCCGGCAACCATGGATGGCGCTGTCAGAAATATCCTGCGTACGGCGCTCTATCAGCTCTTCTTTACCGACCGGATTCCCGCTTTTGCCATTGTCGATGAGGCGGTCAAGATCGTCAAAGCGCTGCACCCCACGGCATCCGGTCTGGTCAATGCTATTCTGAGAAACGTCATCCGGATGGAAAAGGAAATACCCTGGCCGGACTTCGAAAAAGATCCGGCGGGCCACATCGCCGTGGTCCATTCCCATCCGCTCTGGCTTGTCAAACAGTGGATTGTATTGTTCGGCATCGGTGGAACGCTGGATCTCTGCAAGGCAAATAACGCGATCCCGCCGCTGGCCCTCCGCGTGAATCGTCTCAGGGCAACCCGTGAAGCGGTCATGCAGAATCTGCAGCAGGGCGGCTTTACCGTGAGGAAAACGGAATATTCCCCCGACGGGCTCACCCTGACCCATTCGGCCATGCCCGTCCGGGAGACCCCCAGCCACAAGGAGGGACAGGTTCAGGTCCAGGATGAGGCCAGCCAGTTGGCGGCCTGCCTGCTCGATCCCAAGGCGGGAGAAAAAATCCTGGATGCCTGTGCCGGCGTTGGGGTGAAGGCAACATATCTTGCCGAAATCATGCAAAATCAGGGAACCATTGCCGCCATTGATTTAAGCAGGCAAAAGATGAAGGCACTCCGGGAAAATGCCAAAAGGCTGGGGATATCTATAATCGAGCCGCTGGTAAGGGATCTCCGCGAAGACCTTGGCGAGGCCTTCCGGGGTTTGTTTGACGGCATTCTGCTCGACGTGCCCTGTTCCGGCCTGGGGACGCTGCGGCGGAATCCGGAAATCAAATGGCGGATCATGGCGGAAGATCTTCACCGTCATGCAGGCTTGCAGAAAAGACTCCTGGCCGGCGCCGCCGGATGCCTGAAGCAGGGCGGGCGCCTCGTTTACAGCACCTGCTCCATGATGCCCGGGGAAAATGAAGCGGTGGTTGCCG
>JAPLJM010000182.1 GCA_026388595.1 Deltaproteobacteria bacterium | reverse complement strand
TTTCCTTCTTGTCCAGTGTACTCTGGATAAGACGGCTGAACCCCTTCTTCCCTTCAGCGATGCTGACGGTTGTCATATTCATTGGCGCCTCCTTGATGACTATCTGATATGACCAGCTATAGGGTCATTCATGACCGGAGTCAAGGATATTCTCGTCATCGCTGAAATGATTGCCCGATCGGCTTTTGAAAAAGCCAGTTTCTCCAGGTCGTTCGGCGACGCCCAGCGCCACGCCTGGCAGGCAAGGGCACGCGGCCGGCCGGTGCAACCGGTGCAGCGGAAGACAGAGCAGCGGAAGGCGGAGAGGGTGATCCGGAAGTGGGTATAGGCATGGTTGAGCGATGCAATCTGTTCCCCCACCTGAATCCGGAGGCCCAGCTCTTCATGAACCGTGCGTTTCAGGCCCTCCGCGAGCGACTCCCCCTTCTTCACAATGCTGCCGGGAAACTTCCAGAGCGAGGCCAGCAAGCCCCGGGCGGGACGCTGAACAATCAAAACCCCGCCCCTGCCGTTGCGGATCAGGGCGGCGGAGACGCGCTTGTGCGGTGTGGGCGGTTTCTTTGCCGATAGGGGCAGGCGATCCTGCAGACCGGCCTGTCTGGCCCGGCAGAGGTCCCGGAGGGGGCAGTCTGCACAGGCCGGTGTTTTGGGGGTGCAGATCATGGCGCCCAGGTCCATCAAGGCCTGGTTGAAAGATCCCGGCGATTTTTTCGGGACGAGCGCGGCGGCCAGCGACTGGACGGCTTTTTGTGTATCCGTTTGATCGATGGGCGCTTCAATGGCAAAGAGCCGGCTCAGGACCCGCCGCACGTTGCCGTCCACAGCGGGGATGGGCTTTCCGAAGGCAATGCTGAGGATGGCGCCGGCGGTGTAGGCGCCGATGCCGGGCAGGGCAATGATCGCCTCCCGCGTATCCGGTATTTTGCCTTTGAATTTTTCGCAAATGCATTTTGCGGCCTCGTGCAGATGGCGCGCCCGCGCATAATACCCCAGATTCTCCCAAGCCTTGAGGACCTCTTCCAAAGGCGCCGCCGCCAGGGCAGTCACGGTGGGGAACCGCTCCAGAAAGCGATGATAATAGGGAATCACGGTATCTACCTGGGTCTGCTGGAGCATGATCTCTGAAATCCAGACGCTATAAGGATCGGGATTTTCACGCCAGGGCAGGATGCGCCGGCGCTTCCGGTACCAGGCAAGCAAGGTCTTGGCGACCAAAGAATCTGACTTTGTCATGGCGTGGCTTTTACACGGACTGTCGGAAAAGTTCAAATCTTATTGCAAAGATCGTGAGTTTCTGGTTTAGGAGGATTTCCAAGGAGTCTAAATTATGCTTGAAAAGATGAAAGATCTGGTTGGAACGAAGGATGTCTGTGTCCTGGCGACGGTTTCTGAAGGACAGCCCCATTGTTCGCTCATGTCCTACGCGACGGACAAGGATTGCCGGGAGATCTACATGGTCACCCATAAAAAAACGAAAAAATATCAGAATCTGACGGGAAATCCCGCAGTCAGCCTCCTCATTGACACCCGTGAAGAGGACCGGGGCGATCATCGTCATCTGGCCAAGGCCCTGACGGTCAATGGCCTGTTTGAAACGATAAGCGATCCAGGAAAAAGGGATTTGGTCAAAGCCAGACTCCTGGAGCGGCATCCACACCTGAAAGCATTGGCAGATGATCCCGATGTCGAATTTTTCGCGGTCCGCATCAAGTCGCTGCAGCTGCTGGAAGGGGTCGCCGACGCCACTTTTGCGACAATGGCGTGAGTGCTTGAACGCTGTAATAATCTGAAAGAAGGGAGAAGATTACCTTCATGGGACTTCTAAATCTGTTGATCAAAGATCCGCTGACCTTTGTCCTGCTGGCCATCCCGCTTTTGTATTCCATTATCCTCCATGAGCTGGCCCACGGCTGGGTGGCCGATCGCATGGGCGATCCGACGGCCAAATGGCAGGGCCGGTTGACCCTCAATCCACTCAAGCATCTCGATCCCATCGGGACGTTCATGCTGTTCATCGTCGGCTTTGGCTGGGCCAAGCCGGTGCCGGTCAACTTCAATAACATTCAGGATACCCGCAAAGGGCTCATCCTGGTTTCATCGGCGGGCATCATCGCGAACATGCTGCTGGCCTTCGTGGCTTTTTTTCTGTTTCAGCTTCTCTCACCCACCCCGGGGGGGGTGCTGGCGACGCTGCTCTACTATCTGGCCCAGGTCAACATCATGCTGGCCGCCTTCAATCTGATCCCGATCCCGCCCCTAGACGGGTCAAAAATCCTGATGGGCTTTTTGTCGGAAAGATTGCAATATTCCCTTTCCCGGCTTGAACCTTATGGATTTTTTGTCATCATCGGCCTGCTGTATCTGGGCGCGCTGGACCCGCTGATTGCATTTTTCCGCTGGATGATTCTGGCGCTGATCCGGATTTTATTGCCCTAAGGAGAGGACAAATAATCATGAATTTTTTCAAATCGGCGGCAAAACAGATCTATGAGGAGGCCCGGCGTGACAAACGCCTCATCGAGGGGCGGACTTTAGAAGAGATCAAGCGCATCGCCCTCCGGCAGGATGGGGTTATTCAGACCCAACTCGGCTCGGTTGCGTCTGATTCCGAGCCAATGAGCCGTTCCGCCCCGCATACCCGGAACAGCGTCGATCATGCTTTCGGCGAAGCCGAAGAAGCCCTGGCCCGACAGGCCGTTGATATTCTCGGCGGGGAGCGCATTATTTCCCTGGATACCATTGTCGGCGACGGCCTGGACGGGGTGACCACCCGTTTTCTCATTCCCGAGGCCTATGCCCAAATCGCCTATGGCCTGAAACTGCTCTTCGACCGCCTGGAGGCCCGCATCGTCGATGATCCCACCTATACGATCATTTATTTTACCGATGAACACTTCGAACCCAATAAATCAAAGAAACTGCTGGACAAGGACATCATGGTCCGCCTTTTCATGGGAGACAAGCGGGGCGATCAGGTGAAGATCTGCCGGAATACCATTTATCTGGGCGAAGGGAAGAAGGGCGTTTTCCAGTTTGAGGACTGGCGGATCAAGGCCATCGACAAAACGGGGATCTTCCTGCATGCCGGCGCCCGGCGGGATTACCTCTGGATCTATGATGAAAATACGGAGCGGCCGGAGTTGCAGGAAGTCGTGATGGCGGTGTCCGGGTTGACGGCAACGGGAAAAACGACGACCCTGTGCCGCAGATTTTCCAAGTTGCCCCGGGAAAGCTCCGAAATGATTGGCGACGACGGCGGTGCCATCGGGTTTGACGGCAATTACGCCGCCTTTGAAATCGGCGGACTCTATGTCAAAACAGAAGGGCTGGATGAGAGCCAACCGGAAATTCTGCGCGCCGCCGAGTCCAGAGACGCTTTTCTGGAAAACGTGGCTGTCACCAAATATCCTTACATGCCCGATTTTAAGGATATTGCAAAGACGGGAAACGCCCGGGCCATTGTGACCCGCGATAATCTTGAAATTGCCTCGAAAAGCCTCCGGGCCCAGCGGCTCCACGATATCGTCATCCTGACCCGGAACCCGCTGGTCAATGTCATCAGCCGGCTGACCGCCGAACAGGCCACCATGCAGTTCATCTACGGTGAATCCATTGAGAGCAGCGGCGGAAATCCCGAGGAGGCCGGTAAATTCAAGCGGGAATTTTTTCTTGATCCCTTTGTCGCGGGCGACCGCCTGGAACATGCCATGATTTTCTATGATATCGTCAAGCGGAACCGGATTCCCTGCTATCTGGCCAACACGGGAACCATCGGCCCTCATGATAAAAAGGTGACCCTCCGGCAGTCCCTGGCAGCCTACAATGATCTTGCCCGGAAACAGCTTCGTTTCAGTGTGGATTCAGATTGTATGGGGCATTATTACCCGATCAAGTGTGACCGGGCGAACCTCGACCAAATGCGGGCAGACCTGTTATTTACAGACCGGCATCTGATGAAGAAAAGGTTAGCCGACTTTTTCAGGGGGCGTGAGCTTTACCTGGAATCCTTTGAGGCGAAATACGGCCGCATTCCCAAGCCGATCCGGGAATCCCTGCCCTACCGCGATCCGGGCAATGCCGTCATCGAGAAAATGAGCGGCGAATAATGACGACCGCGTAAAGGGAGCTTTGTCCATGACCGATTATGAAGATCTTGCACCAAAATTCAAGGAGACCCTGCTGACCAGGATGCAGGAGGAATCGCCCTACTGGACGTTGCTGGGCCTGGAGATCGCCGATATTAAAAAGGGCTGGGCAAAGGTGAGGCTGCCTTTTGCCAGAAAACTGGTTCACCCGCTGGGAATCGCCCATGGCGGTGCCATTTTTTCCGCTGCCGATTCGGCGGTGGCCATGGCCCTGATCGGCCTGGTCGAAAGAGATGAGACGTTCACCACGGTAGAGATGAAAATCAATTATCTAAGGCCCTTTGACAAGGGTGAGATTATGGCGGAAGCGCGGATCATCCACCGGGGCGGCAAAACAGCCCTGGGCGACGTGGAGGTCAGAAACGGCGACGGAACGCTCATCGCCAAGGGGCTGGCGACCTATATGATCCTGAAGAAAGAAGAGTTCCTTCCCATCCCGGAGCTGGAATGACGGGAAGGCTTTAGAGAGTTCGTCGTCAAATATAAGGAAAGATCTGCTGGATCACGACCTTGAAATTTCTTTTTACGTTTTCAGCACCGTCAACCATTCCCATATGACCCGGAAAAAGGGATTCAATGTCGAGCTGGGCAAGATTCCGGATGCTTTCTTTTAACTGGGCGCCGCTGCCGCCGGGGAAATCCGTGCGCCCGACACTTTGATCAAAGATCACATCGCCGCAGAACAGCGCCTTGCGGGCCGGCCAGTAAAGGCCGACAGAACCCGGCGAGTGACCCGGGATATGGATGACTTCAAAGGCTTCGTCCCCAAGCACGAGGTTGCCCTCCTTCAGGCTCATGTTGACATCGACGCCGGGCCGGCTCAGTCCGAACAGGCCGTACAGTCCGCCGCCCTCCCCGTTGAGGAATGCGATTTCATCGGCATGCATGGCGATTTTCACCTTTTCCGGCGAGAAATACTCCGAGCCCTCGAAGTGATCCGGATGGGAGTGGGTGTTGATGACATGCCGGATGTCGGTCTCCTGAATTCCGTCGAGTTTCATGCTCTCCAGAAGCGACGGGACATAGCACGTGAGTCCCGGATCGATCAGGGCCTGCACCCCGCCACCGATAAAGAAGCTGTTGCAGTTGTTGTCATAAGCGTCCGTCCATTCGTAAACATAGATGTCATCCGCAAATTTCATCGTATCTCCTTTTTTTCGTTCAGAGAATTTATTTTACCCATTGATATCAGTCCGGCTCTTACACAATTTCTTTAAAAAAAGATAGAAAAAGGAGCAGATTGAGGATCGAGATTTTTTCAAACTTTTTTGTTGACAGCATTTTTTTAAGCTGTTATGAGGCGGTCATATCTGAAAAGGACATTGAAATGAAGCGGATTTCTTTTCTTATGAACAATTGGTGGTGGCAGCAAAATACGCAGGAGGGGTTTGTCCGCCACTAAGAATTGATAAATAGAAAACCGGGCCGTGGCAAATCTCTCGAGGTTTCCACGGCTTTTTTGTTTTTAACTGTCCATATCGTGCAAAAGGCCGTGATCATTCACGGCCTTTTTTTATTGCCCTGCGAAAGGAACGCATGACACATGTATTATCCTGATTTTGAAACATTCAAAAAACTCAGCAGAGAAGGAAACTTGATTCCTCTCTACCGGGAGATCCTGGCCGATATGGAGACCCCGGTGACGGCCCTGATGAAACTGCGGGCAAGACCCCATGTCTTTCTCCTGGAAAGCATAGAGGGGGGTGAAAAATGGGCCCGCTACAGCTTTGTCGGCGCCGATCCGCAGGTCATCTTTCAGGTGAGCGGGGATGAAGTCCTGATCGGGAACAACGGGACAGTGCAGCGCCAAAGGCATGAAGGCCGGCCCCTGGCGCTCCTGCAAAGTCTGCTTCGCCGGTACCGCCCCGTCCCCGTGGCGGGACTTCCCCGGTTTTACGGGGGCGCCGTAGGATTTCTGGGCTATGACATGGTCCGTTTCTTCGAACATCTGCCGACGGTCAGAGAAGATGATCTGAAGGCCGGGGAAGCTGTTTTTCTGATCACCGATACGATGATCATTTTCGATAACGTCCGCCACACCCTCAAGGTCGTTGCCTGCGCCATGACGGAAGCGAACGCTGACCTTGAAGCCGTCTATCACGAGGCGGTCCGAAAGATTGACGGGCTGATCGAGACGCTGCAAGCCCC
This sequence comes from Deltaproteobacteria bacterium, assembly GCA_026388595.1. Lineage (GTDB taxonomy): Bacteria > Desulfobacterota > Syntrophia > Syntrophales > Fen-1087 > JAPLJM01. The sequence goes on along the minus strand of JAPLJM010000182.1, from coordinate 6,426 downwards.
CCTCCCGCTGTCACCTTCACCGGCGGAAGGGGAGGACGGGGCTGCGCTTCAGGCCAACATGACGCCCATGGCCTACAAGGGCATGGTCCGGCAGGCGAAGGAATACATCATGGCCGGCGATATCATCCAGGTCGTCTTATCCCAGCGGTTTCAAAGGAAAAGCGGCATGGATCCCGTCAACCTTTACCGGGCGCTCCGTTATGTGAATCCCTCCCCCTACCTGTTTTTTCTGAAACTGGGAGAGATGGCGCTGATCGGCTCTTCCCCGGAGGTGATGGTTCGTCTGGAAGAGGGGATTGTGGAATTGAAACCGATTGCCGGGACGAAACGCCGGGGCAAAAATGAGCAGGAAGACCGAATGCTTGCCGACGAGCTGCTGAACGACCCCAAAGAGCGGGCGGAGCATATCATGCTGGTGGATCTGGGTCGGAATGATCTGGGCCGGATTGCCCGGACCGGCAGTGTCCAGGTGAACCAACTGATGGCGGTGGAACGCTATTCCCATGTCATGCACCTGGTTTCCCATATCCAGGCGCAACTGGCGCCGGAAATGGATTGCTTCGACGTTCTCAAGGCGACCTTCCCGGCGGGCACCCTGACCGGCGCGCCAAAGGTCCGGGCGATGGAAATCATTGACGAACTGGAGCCTTCCAGGCGGGGACCTTACGGGGGCGCCGTGGGTTATTTCAGCTTCAGCGGGAACATGGATTTCTGCATCACCATTCGGACGATGATGATCAAAGACGGGCAGGTTTTTGTCCAGGTCGGGGCGGGCATTGTGGCCGATTCCGATCCCGAGGCGGAATATCAGGAAACGGTAAGCAAGGCCGCCGGCATGATGCAGGCCGTCCGTCTGGCGGCATCGGGATTTAACGAACTTGAAAAAAGTTGAGAGATGAAAACGGAGGTTTTTAAATGATTTTGATGATCGATAACTATGACTCTTTTACCTACAATCTGGTCCAGTATCTCCAGCAACTGGGCGCCGAGGTGTTGGTCCGGCGCAATGATGAGATCAGCGTCGCGGAGATTGAGGATCTGGCGCCGGAAGCCATCTTTCTGTCGCCCGGTCCCTGTTCGCCAAAGGAGGCGGGCGTCACCGTCGATGTCATTCGGCATTTCTACCAGACCGTTCCCATTATGGGCGTCTGTCTGGGGCATCAGGCCATCGGTTACGCCTTCGGCGCAGCGGTGGTCCGGGCCGACCGGATTATGCACGGCAAAACGTCTCCCATCCTCAATGACGGGCAGACGATCTTTCGGGGACTGCCCAGCCCGCTAACAGCAGGACGTTATCATTCCCTGATCGTGGACCGGGACTCCCTGCCTCCCTGTCTGAAAATCACCGCAGAAACGGAAGAAGGGGAGGTCATGGGCATCCGGCACGAGACCTATCCGGTGGAGGGGATTCAGTTTCATCCTGAATCGATTCTGACCCCCCAGGGAAAGCGGATCATCCGGAATTTCTTGAATATGCTGCCTCCCCCTTTGCTAAAGGGGGAGGCAGGGCGCTTTTTACAATAAAGGGGAGAATGAAATGATCAAAGAAGCTATAGCCAAAGTAGTCAATATGGAAGATTTAAATGAATCCGGGATGACGGATGTCATGGACGAGGTGATGGAGGGCCAGGCCACCCCTGCCCAGATCGCTGCATTCATCACGGCACTCAGGATCAAGGGGGAAACGGTTGCCGAGGTTACCGGGGCGGCCCGGGTCATGCGGCAGAAGGCCACCCGGATCGACGCCCGTTCAACGGTCATCGTGGACACCTGCGGGACCGGCGGGGACGGCAGCAACACCTTCAACATCTCCACCACGGCAGCCTTTGTCGTGGCGGCGGCCGGCCTGACCGTAGCGAAACATGGAAACCGCGCCGTCTCCAGCGGCTGCGGCAGCGCGGACGTTCTGGAAGCCCTGGGGGTCAATATCAGTGCGGCGCCGGAGGTTGTCGAGGAGTGCGTGCAGCAGCTCGGAATCGGTTTTCTTTTTGCCCCCCGGCTGCACGGTGCGATGAAATATGCCATCGGTCCCCGGCGGGAGATCGGCATCCGCACCATCTTCAACATGCTGGGGCCGCTGACGAACCCGGCGGGCGCGACCTGCCAGCTCATCGGCGTGTACGATCCCCGGCTGACGGAAATGTTTGCCGGCGTGCTGAAAAATCTGGGGACGAAGCGGGCCTTTGTCGTGCATGGCTCTGATGGCCTCGATGAAGCCACCATCACGGGCGAGACGCGGGTATCGGAACTGAAGGACGGACTGATCAGCACCTATAATATCGACCCGGCAGATTATTGGGGTGAGAGCTATCCCGCCGACGCGCTCCTGGGCGGCGATGCGACGGTCAACGCCCGGATCACGACGGACGTCCTGACCGGAAAGAAAGGGGCCTGCCGCCAGATCGTCCTGCTCAATGCCGCCCTTGCCATTGTGGCCGGAGAAAAGGCGGGCAATATCCAGGAGGGTATCCGGACTGCGGCGGAGGCCATTGACAGCGGCGCGGCCAGGAAGAAACTCCAGGCGTTGATTGAACTGAGCAACAGCTGATGATGACTATCTTGGAACGGATTCTCGCCGCCAAAGAGGCGGAAGTGTCGAATTTGAAAGGGCAAAAGCCCCTTTCTGAATGGAGAAGCATGACGGCGGACCTGCCGCTGCCGCGCAATTTCCGGGCAGCCATGGACGGCCGGGATTGCCGGATCATTGCCGAGGTCAAGAGGCGTTCCCCCTCTAAAGGGGTGCTGATCTCCGATTTTGACCCCCTGCAGATTGCCTCCGTCTATGAGGAAAACGGGGCCACCGCCATCTCCGTCCTGACAGATCAAGAATTCTTTGCCGGGGAGAAAGGGTATCTTCAGGATATCAGGGAAAAAGTCTCGCTGCCGCTCCTGAGGAAAGATTTTATCATCGACCCCTGCCAGATTTACGAAACGCGGCTCATCGGTGCAGACGCCATCCTGCTCATTGCCGGCATCCTCAGGCAGGAGCAACTCGCGGAATATCTGCAATTGGCGAAGGACCTGGGGCTTTCCGCGCTCGTGGAGGTCCATGACCGTGAGGATCTGGGCAAGGCGCTGGCGGCCGGTGCCGGGATTATCGGCATCAACAACCGGAATTTGCAGACCTTTGTCACCGATCTTCAGACCAGCCGTGATCTGATTTGCCATATTCCGGAAGACCGGATTGTGGTCAGTGAAAGCGGTATCCGGACGCGGTCGGATATCGAGACGTTAATGGCGGCAGGTATACATGCCTTCCTTATCGGTGAAACCCTGATGAAGGCCTCAGACAGGGGAAAACAACTCCGGGAGCTCTTGGGAAAATGACGCAAACCGAGATCTTTGAAAAATGGCTTCGCCGCCACTCAAAAATCTTTTTCGCTTCAGAGATGTTGTTACCATATTATGATTAAATACAGGCCGTTAACTCCAATGCTGGAAAGGCGAAAAACATTTGATTCGCCGCTTGCGAACCATTTTTCACCGGTTATGCCAAGTCCTCAAATCAAGATCTGCGGAATCACCAACGGGGAAGACGCCCTGTGGGCGGCTGAGTGCGGGGCCGACGCCCTGGGGTTTATCTTTTATCCGGCCAGCCCCCGCCACGTGACGCCGGACGCGGCCCGGGCCATCATTCAGGACCTTCCGGAGGGTGTTGTCCGCGTTGGTGTTTTCGTGAATCAGGATGTCTCAGAGGTAGCCGAAATCACTGTTTTTTGCGGCCTTGACCTGATCCAGCTCCACGGCGATGAGCCGCCGGATTATTGCCGCCGATTTCCCGCGGAGCGTCTCATCAAGGCCATCGCTTTTCAGGCGGATAGCGACCTCGGGGCATTGGCGCAGTATCCGGTCAAAGCGATCCTGATGGACCATCGTGAGCCTGGACGCTATGGAGGGACGGGCAAGACGGCCAACTGGGATCTGGCCGGCAGGATCAAGGCCATTTATCCCCTCATTCTGGCGGGCGGCCTCCATGACGGCAATATTGAGGAAGCCATCAGGATCGTCGGACCGGATGCCGTGGATCTGAATAGCGGCGTTGAAAAATTCCCCGGGAAAAAAGACCCGGAAAAGATCAAAAGAATCATCGACATCATAAGGAGCAAGAATCATGACAAAGCGATTGCCCGACCGGAACGGCCATTTTGGAATTTTCGGGGGCCGTTATACCGCTGAGACGCTGATGCCTGCGTTATTGGAGCTGGAAACCGCTTATCGCCGGGCGCAAAAGGACAAAGCCTTTAAGCGGGAACTCAAAGATTATCTCAGGCTCTATGCTGGCCGCGAAACGCCGCTCTATTATGCCGCAAGGCTCACGGAAAAGCTGGGCGGGGCCAGGATCTACCTGAAACGGGAAGACCTGAACCATACCGGGTCTCACAAGATCAACAATACCCTGGGGCAGGCCATGCTGGCGCAACGCATGGGGAAAAAACGGGTCATCGCCGAAACGGGCGCCGGCCAGCACGGCGTCGCAACGGCCACGGTGGCCGCCCTGTTCGGCATGGAATGCCGGATCTACATGGGCGAGGAGGACATCCGGCGTCAGGCCCCCAATGTCTTCCGGATGAAGATCCTCGGTGCGGAGGTCGTGCCGGTTTCCTCCGGGACGGCAACGCTGAAGGATGCCATGAACGAAGCCATGCGGCAGTGGGTCTCGCAGGTCCGGGACACCTTCTACATCATCGGCACGACGGCCGGGCCTCATCCCTACCCCATGATGGTGCGGAACTTCCAGAGCGTTATCGGGGCGGAGGCAAAACGGCAGATCCGGAAAGCGGCGGGGAGGCTCCCCGATCTGCTGATCGCCTGTGTCGGCGGGGGGAGCAACGCCATGGGGCTTTTTTATCCTTTCCGGGGCGATCCGGGGGTCGCCATGATCGGCGTGGAGGCAGCCGGGAAGGGGATCGGGACAGGGCTGCATTCGGCGAGCATTTCCGCGGGAAGCGTCGGCGTCCTGCACGGCAACAAGACCTACCTGCTGCAGGATGCCCATGGCCAGGTGCAGGATGCCTATTCCATTGCCGCCGGTCTCGACTATCCCGGCGTGGGGCCGGAGCACAGCCACTTTGCGAAAACGGGACGGGCGACCTACGTCAACATCAGGGACGATGAAGCCGTGGAAGCCTTCATGACCCTGTCCCGCCTGGAGGGAATCATCCCGGCCATGGAAAGCGCCCATGCCGTGGCCTATGCCATGCAGGCGGCGCCCCGCCTGGACCGTGACAGGATCATCATTGTAAACCTGTCCGGCCGGGGGGATAAGGATGCGGAAACCATCAGCAAAACAATGGAGGGGCTTTGATCATGGGACGGATTGAGAAGAAATTTCATGAATTAAAACAAAAGAATGAAAAGGCCCTGGTGGTCTATCTCACGGCCGGTGATCCGGACCTGCCGACAACAGAAGCCCTGATCAAGGCACTGGCTGCCGCAGGTGTCGATATCCTGGAGATCGGGGTCCCCTTTTCCGATCCCACGGCGGATGGGCCGATCATTCAGGCGGCTTCCCGGCGGGCCCTGCAAAATGGCGCCACCCTGGCCAAGATCCTCGATCTGGTCGAAAGCGTCAGGAAAGCTTCTGAAATTCCCATCGTCCTTTTCGGCTATTACAATCCCGTTTTCATTTACGGGAATGAAGCCTTTGCCCGGAGGGCGAAAGCCGCCGGTGTGGACGGCATTCTCGTGGTGGATCTGCCGCCCGAAGAAGCCGCCGAACTTAGAATCTATACGGATCGGGCCGGGATAGATTTCATTTCCTTGCTTGCGCCCACCACCCCCGATCAGCGGACCAGGCGAATCGCGGAAAAGGCTGGAGGATTTCTGTATTATATCTCTGTTACCGGTGTGACGGGAACGGCAAAGCCCATTGTTGAAAATATTCGGCGGGATTTGACAAAGATCCGGAAGATCAGCATCTTGCCGGTTGTGGTGGGCTTCGGCATTTCCACGCCGGCTCAGGCTGCGGAAATCGCTCCCCATGCCGACGGGGTTGTTGTCGGAAGCGCTGTGGTGAGCTTGATCGAAGAGAACACCAGCCGGGACGATATGATCCCGCGCGTGACATCTTTTGTGGGAGCGGTAAAAAGTGCGTTAAAGAAAAGGTCCGTATTTAAGAGGCGCGCACAGACGACGAAGTAAAAAAAAGCTCCGGAGTCAGGGCGCGCAAATTCTGAGGACCGAGGCGTACTTTGGGCGTACGCCGCAGTGACGAATAATGCAGCGCAACGCCGCAAATGGACTTATACGATGTCTTCAGGATTTGAGGGCGGCATTGCCGAACTCAGTGTGCCGCTTGCCGGTAATGGTGGCATAGAAGGCCTGGATCCTCTGCAGATCCTCTTCGAGGCGGCCCGTGGGATAAAAGGTGGGACCAATGCCTCCCGCTTTGCGCTTATAATCAAGGAAACCCAGGACGATCGGGAC
>JAPLJM010000310.1 GCA_026388595.1 Deltaproteobacteria bacterium | reverse complement strand
AAAATCATCCTGGCCGGCTATAATCTCGATTACGAAACGATTCAGGATATTGAAGACGCCTTGCCGGAGCTGGAGGAGCTGACGCCGGAAACCATTGCGGCCGCCTACGCCCGGATCAGCCGGAATCCAAAGCCGGTGAACGAACTGAGGGCCCTGGCACGTGCGGAAGTGGACAAGGCGCGCCAGTCGAACCGCAACATTGTCTTTGAAATGGGGCACAGCTCCATCGCTGAGCATGCCGTTTTCAATATCGACGTCATCGGCGTCTCACGGTTGCTGGTGGAGGAAATCGAGAAATTTCGCCTTTGTTCCTATACGGAAAAATCCCAGCGTTATGTCCTGCTGCAGGATGATTTCGTGATCCCCGAAGAAGTTCGCCGGGCAGGCCTGGAAGAGACCTTTGTCGGAATGATCCGTGAACAGAACCGTTTTTATCACGACCTTTACGAAAAGCTGCATCCCTTTGTATTTTCTCAGAATCCGGATCTGGCTGCCGATCCCAAAAACCGGTCCCTGCTGGAAGGCTGGGCGAAGGAGGATGCCCGCTATATCATCGCCCTGGCGACGGAGACCCAACTGGGCATGACCCTCAATGCCAGAAATCTGGAATTGATGCTCCGCCGCCTGGCCGCCCATCCGCTGACGGAGGCCGGTCTGTGCAGCCGCAAACTCTACGATGCGACAAAAAACATTGCCCCCTCCCTCATCCGCTACACCCATGCCACCGATTATGACCGCCTGACGCGACCGGCTCTAAAAGAAATGGTGGCGGCCGTTATCTCGCATAAACTAAATCCGGACCCGGCGTCTGACCCCGAACCCGCCGTTCTTTGCGAGGCGACGCCAAACGCCGATGATAAAATCCTGGCCAGTTTACTCCACTCGTCCTCCCGGCTGCCCATGTCCCTGTGTCTTGATACGGTCCATGGGATGAATGACCGGGAAAAGGGGGAGATCGTCAAGGCGGCCCTTCGCCATATACAGGCTTACGATCCGGTGCTGCGTGAATTTGAACATGCGGATCTTCATTTTGAGCTGGTTGTCAGCGCCAGTTGCTTCGCTCAGTTGAAGCGGCACCGGATGGCCACGCTGACCTGCCAGGTTTACGACCCGGCTCTGGGCGTGACGATCCCACCCGCCGTCTCTGCCATTGGCATGGACAAGGCCTTTCAGGAAGTCATTGCCAGAACCGACGCGGTTTACGAACAGATCAGAGACAAGGCCCCGGCGGCGGCGGTTTATATCCTGACGAACGCCCACCGCAAAAGGGTGGCCCTGAAAATCAATGCAAGGGAGCTTTACCACATGGCCCGGCTCCGGATGGACGGTCATGCCCAATGGGACATCCGGGATCTGACCGTGCGGATGCTGGCCCTGGGAAAAGCAGCCATGCCGCTGACGTTGATGCTGGCCACAGGCAAGGACGAATTTACCTCCCTTCATCGGGAAATTTTCCATGAAGCAAGGTGAATCAGGAGACGGAATGCCCCTGTTCGGAGAGATCCGGAAGGGGACATTCCTGGAAAGGCCCAATCGCTTTGTCGTGCGCTGCCTGATCGACGGCCGGGTCGCGGAAGCCTATCTGCCCAACCCGGGAAGGCTATGGGAGCTGCTCCTGCCGGGCTGTACCCTTTACCTGATCAAAAATCCTCAGAAGCAGGGCGCCAAGCTTCCTTACCTGGCCCTGGCCGTGGAAAAGGAAAAAACACCCGTCTTGCTCCATACCCATCTGGCCAATCAGGTGGTGGCGCATTTGATCACAACACAACGTATTTCCGGCCTGGAAGGCATGCGGATTGTGAAAAGGGAAGTGACCTGCGGTCACAGCCGGTTTGACTTCCAGCTGGAAAAAGACGGCCGGCCCTTTATGCTGGAGGTCAAATCCTGCACCCTTTTCAGTAAGGATCTTGCCATGTTTCCCGATGCCGTGACGGACCGGGGCAGACGACATTTAACAGAACTGGCCAAACTGTCCCGGCAGGGAACCCCGGCAGGCGTTCTCTTTCTGGTCTCTTCGCACCTGCCGCGCTTCTTTCTTCCCGATTATCATACGGACATTGATTTTGCCCAAACCTTCCTTGCTCTGCGGGAGACGCTGATGTTTAAAGTGGTATCGGTGCACTGGCGGGAAGATTTGACGCTTCATGACGAGGTTCGGGAACTGACGATACCCTGGGACCTTATCGGGCGTGAAGCCAGAGACAGCGGGAATTATCTTCTTATCCTGCATCTTTCTGCAGACCGTTCCATTCCCGTGGGACGTCTGGGAACGGTTC
>JAPLJM010000159.1 GCA_026388595.1 Deltaproteobacteria bacterium | reverse complement strand
GATGTGGCCCTGATGCAAAAGATAAAAAAATCCGGGGGCCGGATTCATCTGTTCCCGAACCGCGTCAGCACCTCGCCCCGCAGATGGGAAAAAGAGGGGGTTCTGCGAGCCACCCTCAGAAACTGGATCTTGCTGGGCGCTTATTATCTGGGCGCCTCACCGGAAAAGCTGGCGAGATACTATCGCCGCGAATAAGGACATCGACGCCCCATGAAGGATAATGATGCACCCATGGATGTGACATTGGAAACCAAGGATACGGATAACGGCAAAAAGGCCAACTGGCGTGATCTCTGGCGGCCCATTTCGCTTCTCGTCTTCGTCGCGGCAATGATCATCCTTACAAAAATTTTCGGATGGGGCGAACAGCTGGGCAATCTGCGTCAATGGATTCAGTCGCTTGGCGCCTGGGGGCCCGTGGTCTACGTGTTGATCTACATTCTTTCAACCGTTGCCGCCCTTCCGGGTGTCGTCATCTCGATTATCGGCGGCGCCATTTATGGTTCTTTTCTCGGTGTCATCCTGGTCAGCATCGGCTCTACGCTGGGGGCAAGCCTTGCCTTTCTGATCGCCCGCTATTTTGCACGGGGCGCTGTCGTCCGCTGGCTTTCAAAGGATGAAAAGTTTAGCCGCCTCGATGAAATGACGGAAAAGCACGGTGCCGTCATCGTCGCCATCGTCCGGCTCATCCCGCTGTTCCCCTTTGATCTGCTGAATTATGGCTTCGGCCTCACCCGCATCCCCTTCCGGACCTATGTCCTCTGGTCCTGGCTCTGCATGCTGCCGGGAACCGTTCTTTATGTGGTTGGGGCGGACGCTGTTTCAAAGGCAATTGTTTCCGGCGGTATTCCGTGGCCGTTGATTATTATCGTAATGGCCTGCGCGGTCCTTCTGTTCCTGCTGGCACGCTATGCCTACAGAATCTTGAATAATAGAGAGAAGAATATCGACGATCAGTGATCATCGAGGCGAGAGCCTTGACTTGACATGACGGCGTAGAGGCGCTGGTCCAATATTTGGAAGGGGTTGAGTTTTTGTACCGCCCAGATCACCGGCTAACACCCTGATTAACCGTGTGTTTCTTCGTGGAGCCACGCCAGATATTCCCGACTGCCCTGTAAAATGGGGAAGGCTATGATTTCCGGCACTTCGTAGGGGTGATTGGCCTTGATGACCGCTTCCACATCTCCATAGAGGCCTGCCCTGGTTTTGATGAGGCACTGCCACTCTTCAGCGCTTTCAATGTTTTCCTTCCAGCGGTAGGCGCTAAGGATGGGGCCGACAATCTGGACGCAGGCAGCCAGTCTCTTTTCAATGAGCATCCCGGCTATTTTTTCAGCGTCTGCGCGCTTTTCCATTGTCGTCACAATCTGGATGGCAGAATCCATGGGCATGCTAATCAATCGCCTTTACATCGACAACATAATAATCAGTATCTCCGAAACAGCGCGTCGGCACCCCCCTGTGCTGCTCATAAACCAGTGCAACCCGCTTACCTGCGAACTTGTTGACGCGCTCGGCCACCTGATCGTCACGGATACTGAAATAAAACTTCTCCGGGATGGCGCCTGGCATGGTCACCATGGCCATTTCACCCTCCCAGGTTTTACAGACCCATCCGCTTTTTGACAGCTTCTGGACATAACCGGTCCGCTCGCCCTTGGAAAAACTCCAGCTCAGCGTTATCCAGGTATAGATGATTAAACACACAACCGGGATGATCAGAATGCCGATAACCCAAAACCCCACCGGTGATTTTTTCATTTTTGCCTCCGAATCAACGTCCATGGTCACGCTCCGTGATTGATAATATACTTGGGGGTCAGTATAGGATAAGATGAGTCATCCGTCAATGCGAAAGACTGGTCACCGGGAATGGTCATGTCGTCGTGCAGGCATACATCATGACCGCGGCGGCCTGCGGCAGGCTGAGGGATTCAGCTTCTCCTGTCCCCGGAATGCACCAGCATTCGTCGGTCATCTCAATCAGATGTTGAGGCAGACCATGGCTCTCACTTCCAAAAAGCAAAGCGGTTCTTCCGGTGCAGGGATGGGGTATGATGCCCGTTCGGACATCGCTGCCAACCACCTTGCAGGATTTCCGGAGCATTGGCAGGATCAGGCTAAAATCCACATCGGCAATCACAGTTAAATGAAAAAGGCTCCCCATGGCGGTTCGAACCACCTTGGCGTGGGTAAAATCGACCGATCCGGCGCTGAGCAGGACCGTCCTGAATCCGAACCAATCCGCCGTCCTGAGCAGTGCACCAAGATTGTTGGGATTATTGATCTCATGGAGCAGCAGGAGGCGATCATGCTGCCCGGCCGGCAGATCATCCATGGATGGCATGGCCGGAACGGAGGCCACCGCGATAATCCCTTCCGGATTTTTATCCTGGCTGAGTCGACGCCATTCCTTTTCACTCAGGCAATAGACATCGACTTCCCCCGCATTGGCCGACAAGAGCTCTGTGCAGTGGTCCTCTCTGCCCGACAGGATCAGCAAGGCCTTCATTTTCCATGCACTCTTCAGGAGCTCGGCCACGACCTTGAGCCCCTCCGCTATAAACAGGCCTTTCTCACGGCGGAATGAAGCCTGATCAAGTTGTTCCCATAGCTTCAGTTGTGATCGGAGCGGTTTCAGAATTTCCATCTTATTATAGCGACCATGGATTCACATCCCGTTGATGCCTTTGACACGTCATGAGGCTTTCCTGTGCCTGATCCAGAGCATTCCCACAGCGATCACTGCAATAACAAAAAACACCTCCACGCTGTATTGGAGGGTTATGGACGGATGAAAAACCCGGACCATCATGGGATCTGTCATGATCATTTCCCCGCCGATCCGGCCGAGGATGGCGGCGCCGATATACATCACAAGGGGATATCTGTCCATCAGTTGCGACAGATAATTGCTCGTGAAAACGATCAGGGGAATACTGAGCCCCAGGCCGAAAATCAGAAGAAAGAGATTCCCATTCGAAGCCGCGGCCACGGCCAGTACATTATCTGTGGACATGCTGATGTCCGCAACGACGATAATCCATATGGCCTGCCAGAAGGACTTGGCTTCCCGGTGGCCGTCAGCGGGATGCGCCCCCTCAATCAATAGTTTGACGGCAATCCAGAGGATCAGAATACCGCCAATCAGCTTGATCATTTCAATTTGCAGGAGCTGAGCGGCAAAAAATGTGAGGAGGATGCGCAGGAAAATCGCAGCCCCTGCCCCGAAGATGATCCCCTTCAGGCGTTGTCCGGCGGGGAGGGATTTGACGGCCAGGGCAATGACCACCGCGTTGTCACCGGCCAGGATGAGATCAATCCACACAATACTGAGAAAGGCAGCAACGAATTCCCAGGTAAAGCTGATGCTTCCAATTACGCCAAAATCCAAAGACCACTCCCTTCCCTTAACCGTTGATCGCCGCTATCCACACACGCATGACATAGGAAATACATTTTGAGATCTTTGCATAACCGGCGAAAAATGGTTCGCAAGCGGCGAATCAAAGATTTTTCGCATTTCCAGAAATTAGACTAATTCATCGATTTCAAAAATATTTAAGCGTTATCATATTTCAAGCGAAAAAGATTTTGAGCCGCGGCGAAGCCATTTTTCAAAGGTCTCATTTTATTGAATCGGCGTACTACATCTTTCTCATCAGCGCCTGGGCGGCGATATGAATCACATCCCAGGCCCCGCCGAAGGGTGGTGCATAAGCAAGATCGAGATAGCCGATCTCGTCGATCCCCAATCCCGACCAAAGAGCAACTGACAGGGTATTGATCCGGCTGACAACACCCGTTTCACCCACTGCCTGCGCCCCCAAAAGCCGGCCGGTGGAGCGGTCGGCCATCAGCTTCAGACCCACCTTCTTTTGGTTCGGCATGGGACCGGCAAGGGCGTTTCCCCAGGTGATGCTGCTGACCGGATGAAAGCCGCTCTCTACAGCTTCCCTTTCATTGATTCCGGTGGCGGCCAGTTCCAGATTGAAAATCCCGAAGGACTGGGCGCCCACGATACCGGGGAAAGTCATCGGGCGACCGCTGATATTGCGGCCTGCGACCCGACCCTGTTTGTTGGCAATATCCCCCAGCGGCACATGGACCCACTTTTTGCTGACACGATGAAATGCCTCACAGCAATCCCCCACGGCATAAATGCCCTCCCGGGAGGTCTGCTGGGAAAAATTGACCTGAATTGCGCCTGTCCGGCCGATGGTCAGACCGACTTCCCTGGCCAGGGTAACATCCGGCCGGATACCCAGCGCCAGCAGGATCAGATCCGCTTCCAGCTCGCCCTTGTTGGTGTTGAGGCGGAGGTGATAATCTCTCCCCCTTTCGATCGACTGGATCTCCATCCGGGTTAAAAAAGGAACCTCCCGGCGGCTCAGTTCCTCCAGGATGACGCTGGACAGTTCAGGATCCCAGCGGTTCACCGGAACGGTTCCTCGATGCACAATCTGCGTCTCGATCCCCAAGCCCCGGAGGGCTTCGGTCATCTCCATACCGATGAAACCGGCGCCGACGATCAGGGCTTTCCGGCATTGTTTTTCCTTCAGATAGGATTTGATGTGCAGGGCATCCGACAGCTTCTTCAGGACAAAGACGCCCTCCAGATCGATTCCCGGAATGGCAGGGACAAAAGGCGTCGTCCCCGTTCCGAACACCAGGATATCATAGGCAAGGATCGTTCCGTCGGACAGCCGCACAACCTGTTCATCGGCGTCAATATCGTCCACGCGGGTCTGCAGCCGGACATCGATGCCCGATTCCCGGAATTTCTCCGGCGTCCTCGCCACCAGCCGCTTGTCATCCCTGATTACATCGCCGATGTAATAGGGCATGGGTCAGGCGGCGTAAGAGACATGCTCCCCCTGTTCAACAATGGTAATGTTCAGCGATGGATCGCCCCTTTTCGCTTCCGCAGCGACAGAGGGACCGGCCGCCCCACCGCCGATGATCACCAGGTTTTTGGCCATTGCTTTAAGCCTCCCGGAAATGTCCTCCGCCCCCCTTCCAAGAAGGGGCGGTGGAGGACATTTTACTAATCCTTCAGATTTTCGACGTTACTCCCGAATGCCTTCGACGCCAGCTCGTCACGATCGGACAGGGCCATTTCCGCGGCCAGACCCGCCGCTTCGGTAATCAGATCGCGGCAAAAAAGTGCATGATCGCGGCAGAGCCAGGTGGTCTGCCAGGGGGTGGTCAATTCCCGGCAAAGGGTGGCCCCGAATTTTTCCTTCAACCGGACGGGAATCTGATTGAACAACCGGTACAATCCCGGTTTGCCATACAGTTGATCGGCTGCCTTTTTAACGGCTTCCCGGCCCTCTCCTTCGGGCAGGGAACCGCGGCCGTGCACGGCGCCCACGGCAATCACCGCTCCCGCCACTGCACCGCAGGTATCGCCGAAGAGGCCGACGCCGCCGCCAAAACCTGTGGCCATTTTCTTGGCCTCCGGCGGCAACCCCGTCTCCACAAAGGCCAGGACAGCTTCCGTTACACACTCGGCACAATTGTACCCCAAAGAGAAATTCTTCTTTGCCCGCTGCTTGATGGCTTCAATCTTTTCTTCTTTCGTCATGTCTTGGTATCCTCCTTTGTTTATGACCATGTTTTTGTTCTTGCTTGTCCGCCAGATCGCAACAACCCTCAGGGGCCTGCTTTTGCCTTCAGCGCCCGGCGCCCTTTCAGCGCTTTTTCAGGGCCAGCTCCGTACCGACGGCGTAATGCCGCCAGATCAGGATCGCCGCCCCCACGGCCATCATCAGCAGACAAAGGACTTGCCCCATGCTGAGCGATGCCCAGACAAACCCTAACTGTGCGTCCGGTTCGCGATAGAATTCGATGAAGAAACGAACCAGTCCGTAACCCATAATATAGAGTGCGAGCAGAAAGCCGTCAAAGGGACTTCTCTTCCGGATCACCCAGAGGACGGCAAAGAGCGCCAGCCCCTCAAAAAAGGCCTCATAGAGCTGGGACGGATGTCTCACGGCCTGCAACGGATCCTGCGGAAAGATCATGCCCCAGGCTGAGGAGGTCACCCGTCCATAGAGTTCTCCGTTGATGAAGTTCCCGATGCGGCCGAAGGTGTATCCCAGGGGGATCGCCGGAATGAAAAGATCGGCCAGGCGCCAGAAGTCAATCCGGTGGCGGCGGCAAAAGATCAGGGTTGCACACAGGACGCCGATGGCCCCGCCGTGATAGGACATGCCGCTGATCCCGATAAAGCGGATGCCGTTCGTAAAATCAAAGGGCAGAAAGATTTCCAGCGGGTGCCCCAGGTAGTACGAAAAATTATAAAACAGAACATAACCCAGCCGGGCGCCAAGGATCAAACCGAGGATGGCCCAGACGAAATAATCCTGAATCGTTTCCGATGAGTAATCGTAATGTTCCTTTTTTATCCGATACATGACGAGGATGTAGGTCAGGGCAAAGGCCACAAGATACATGACGCTGTAATAGCGGATTTTAAAGGCGCCGAATTCAAGCAGATTTGGATTGAGATATCCGGGAAGGTGCTGCCACTCAGCAAACATTTAATAGGATTCCCCTTTCAGATCTTCAACATAGAGCTGGGCCGCATAGGCCGCCGTCGCCCCGTCACCGCAGGCGGTGATGACCTGCCTGAGGAGCTTGCGGGTGCAGTCGCCGCCGGCAAAAATGCCTTTTGCCGAAGTCTGCATGTTCCCGTCCACCAGAATATGGCCGTCCTGATCCAGTTCGACGAGGCCGCGGACAACGTCTGTATTGGGAATGAGCCCGACGAAGATAAAAACGCCCTCGGCCGGCAGGACACGGGTTTCAGATGTTTTGACATCCCGGATCCGGACACCCTGAACCCCTTCGGATCCGGTGATTTCGTCAACGACGGCGTTCCAGGCAAAATCAATTTTCGGGTTGGCAAAGGCCCGCTGCGCGAGGACGCCTGTCGCCCGCAGGCGATCCCGCCGGTGGACCATGGTCACCTTATTGGCAAAATGGGTGAGAAAAATGGCCTCCTGGACCGCCGTGTTGCCGCCGCCCACCACGACGACACTCCTATTCCGGTAAAAGGGACCGTCGCAGGTCGCACAGAAGGAAACCCCTTTCCCGATAAATGCTTCCTCACCGGGCACACCCAGCCGCCGCCAGTGCGCCCCCGTGGCGATGATCACCGCCAGCGCCTCATAATGCTGATCGCCGGTGCGAACTTCCCAACCTTCCACAGCCCCCCATTGTTTCCTGTTCATGGATTCGACATCGCCGCTGACCGAAATCATGCCGAATTGAAGGGCCTGTTTTTTAAACCTCTCAATCAGATCGAACCCACTGGCGCCTTCCGGAATCCCGGGATAATTCTCGATCATATCCGTCACGGTGATCTGGCTGACCGTGGACGCTCCCTCCAGAAGCAGCGTTTTGAGCCCGGACCGTGCGCCATATAGACCGGCCGTAAATCCGGCGGCCCCGCCTCCGACGATCACAAGGTCATAGACATGCTCGGGAATCTGTTTTTCCATCATTGGCGTTATGAACACCTCCCCGTCTGAAAGCTGTTTAAAAATGAAAATCCTGGGAAAGGACGGAGATTAAAATTTATTCTACCGCCCCGGCCATCGGGACCAGTTTATCCTTAAACGACAAAGAGGGTTTTTGTAAAGCTTAAAATGGGATAGGGATCATAAAATAGAAAAGTTGACATACAAGTCAATTCTGCTTGACAGACCCCCTTCGATTGCCTATGGTCACGGCGCAAATAAAGTTCTCAAGGTCACGTTTGAAAGGAGAAAAGGATATTGGAAAATCCCCTGCATTTGCTGATGAACCCCAGATCCATCGCTACCGCAGGCGCCGGCAATAACCCCATGAAGATGGGGACCATGCAGGCCCTGAGTATCATCAAGGATGGCTACCCTGGTAAATTTTACCCCATTCATCCCACCGATAAAATGGTGCTGGGCCACAAGGCCTATGCCTCCGTTTTGGACCTGCCGGAAGCCCCCGATCTGGCCCTGCTGGTGGTGCCGACGCAACAGATAATTCCCCTTCTGGAAGACTTCGGCAAAATCGGGACCAAGCGGGCTATCGTCATCACTGCGGGCTTCAAGGAAACCAGTGCGGAAGGCCGGTCCATGGAAGATCGCCTGAAGGAAACCGCAGACCGCTACGGGATCCGCTTTCTGGGGCCCAAGTGCATGGGGATGCTCAATACGCAACTCT
>JAPLJM010000045.1 GCA_026388595.1 Deltaproteobacteria bacterium | reverse complement strand
TCCGAATAAGCCTCCTCAAATCGCATCTTTCGGATCTCCTGTAGCATCTCCGTCCGTCGCATCCGTCACCTCCATAGGTGACCATATCAAACCGGACAGATTACGTGCTACAAACCGGACATGTCACGAACTCGCGACATTTTTATAGAAAAGCATTGACAAAAAAATACCAATAGGAATAGACTACTTGCTTTAGAAATAAATCAACTCGCCTGCGTCGCGTGGTCTGAATGTCTTCATGATCGATGGACGCGTGACGGGATGGGAAGGCATGAAGAAGATACTGAGTCGAAAAAGGGCCTTTGAAATTATTGACCGCTTTTCCCGGGCAAAGGTTCTGGTTGTGGGCGATTTGATGATCGACCATTTTATCTGGGGGAAGGTTTCGCGGATTTCACCGGAGGCGCCCGTGCCCGTGGTGGAGGTTGATGCGGATCACCTGCTGTTGGGCGGCTCCGCCAATGTGTTGAACAATATTTATGCCATGGACGGCAAAGTTTTTGTTTCCGGTGTCATTGGCGCCGACGAGATGGGGAAAAAGCTGGTCAGTGAGTTTCGCAAACGGCAGATTGACACGCAGGGCATCATTGTCGAAGCCGATCGTCCTACGACGCTCAAAACAAGGGTTGTGGCTCATAGCCAGCAGGTGGTGCGGTTTGACCGAGAAAGCCGCCGGGCGGTGAGCGGCGACAGCATCGAGCGGATGATCAACTATATCGGGTCCTTGCAGGATGAGCTCGGCGCAATTGTCATTTCCGACTATAGTAAGGGCGTGATTACTAAATCCCTGCTCGATGGTATTCGGGATCTGGTGCGAAACCGGAAAATCATTGTCTGCGCCGATCCGAAAAAAAGTGATTTCTCCCTTTATGAAGGGTGTGATATCATCACGCCCAATCATCACGAGGCGGGGCGGGCAGTCGGCATCGATCGGGTGAATCGCGAGAACCTGATTGAGGTGGGGACGGCCCTGCTGAGCCGCTACCGTTATCAGGCGCTCCTCATTACGCGGGGCGAAGAGGGGATGACCCTGTTTGAAAAAAATAACCGCGTGAGCCATACCTTATTCCCGACAGAGGCACGGGAAGTTTTCGATGTCACCGGCGCGGGAGACACGGTCATCGGGGTATTTGCCCTCTGCATGGCTTCCGGGGCAACCTTCAAGGAAGCCGCCTTCCTGGCCAACCATGCCGCCGGAATTGTGGTCGGCAAGGTCGGCACATCGACAGTTTCACAGGCGGAACTGAAAAAAGTGCTATGAGCAAACCGCGACAGGCAGAGGCGGTCAAGCTTGTCATGAGCATCATCACGGCAAGGGGAGGCATTCTCCCTGAGGCAATGCAAATCCTGACGGCGAATTTCGGCCGGCCCGACTTGATCAGTGCAGAGATGCCCTTTGACTACACGAATTATTATGAAAAAGAGATGGGAAGATCTTTGATCCGGCGCATGGTCAGTTTTGACAAGCTCATCCACCCCGAATCCCTTCCCGACGTCAAACTGCTGACCAACCGCCTTGAGGATCGATTTTCCAGTGACGGGCGCAGGCAGATCAATATTGATCCGGGATATATATCCCCCGCACACTTGATTCTGGCGACGGGGAAGGGGTATACGCATCGCCCCTATCTTCGGGATGGTATTTATGCCGACCTGACGCTGATTTTCACGGAGGGAACGTTCCAGGCCCTCCCCTGGACCTATCCCGATTATGCGGGACAGGAAGTGATGTCCCTGCTGAATAAAATTCGCAAGCAATATCTGCAGGCATTGAAGACAGCTTCAAAGGATAATTCAAATGGTACATAGTATGACAGGTTATGGCCGTGCCGAGGCCGTCTTAGATGATCAAAAATATATCGTAGAGATAAAATCTCTTAACCATCGCTTTCTGGAAATTTCTCTGAGGCTTCCTGCCTCTCTGTCCGCACTTGAAATAGAGATCAAAAAAAAGATCGGGGAACCGCTGATTCGCGGTAAAATCGACGTAACCATCCGCAGGGATGCCAATGCCAGCGCCGAAAATGCCCACTACCTGGCATTAAATCTGCCACTGGCCCGGAATTATTTTGACCTGTTCACGCAATTGAAGCAATCCCTGAACCTCCAGGATGACATCAAACTGGGGATGATTGCGGGCCAGAAGGATATCTTTCTGCCCGTGGAGTCGCCGCAGGACATGACAACACTCTGGCAGGGTTTGTCGGTGGTTCTGGAAGAAGCGATTGCCGGTATGATGGACATGAGGCGACGGGAAGGGGAAATCCTTTCACAGGATCTGCTGGCCCGCCTTGATCTGATGGCGCAACTGATCAACAGGATTGAAGTAAAGGCGCCGCAGGTCGTTTCGGAATATCAGAAACGCCTGACTGAACGGATCCGGGAACTGAGCAGCGGCCTGGTGGTTGATGAGGCCCGCTTAAGTCAGGAAGTTGCTATTTTTGCTGAAAAAAGTGATATTACGGAGGAGATTGTCCGTTTCCGGAGCCATATCGGGCAGTTTCTGGAAATGTTGCATAGTGATGAAGCCATTGGCAGAAAAGTCGATTTCCTGATCCAGGAAATGAACCGGGAGGTGAATACCATCGGTTCAAAGAGCAGTGATGCCGATATATCAAGACAAGTCATAGAAATAAAAAGTGAATTGGCAAAACTGAGAGAACAGGTACAGAATCTTGAATGAATTTAAAAAACAGCAAACCGGGGGAGCATCTCATCGGGTAAACGCTGCTCTGTTCATGGTGGTCTCGGCGCCGTCGGGGACAGGAAAGACATCCATCTGCCGTGAATTCCTTAAACTGTGCCCGAATATCCGTTTTTCGGCTTCCTCTACAACGAGACCGCCCCGCCCTGGTGAAAAAGAGGGTGTGGACTATTTCTTTGTCTCTGAGGAGGCCTTCCGGGAGCAGATCCGGAAAGGGACCTTTGTTGAATGGGTTGAAAATTACGGCCATTATTACGGGACGTCCAAAGAGATCATGCAGGATGTTCTCGGCAGCGGCGGCGACCTCTTGCTGGACATCGAACCTGTGGGGGCAAAGGCCCTGAAAAAGAGTTGCCCGGGTGGCGTTTTTGTGTTTATCCTCCCTCCATCCCTTGAGGCTTTGAAATCCAGACTAAACAGACGCGGCGAGATCCCGGAGGTCGTGCAAAAACGACTTGGCAAGGCGATGGATGAAATTAAAGAGATTGTGTGGTATGATTATGTTATTATCAATGAAGATCTTCAGGACGCCACCGATTGCCTCAGGTCCATCTATATTGCAGAGAAAAGCCGGCGGGAGAGGTTGACGGAGAAGATAGGACCTTTTTTTGAATGATGGCGGTTCGTCCTGTGGGGCGCTGCTTGACTGAATGATTAATAAAAGTTGTAACTTGATGGAGGAATAAAACGATATGGCAAGAATTACTGTGGAAGATGCGTTACGGCACTCTGCGAATCGCTTTGCGCTCGTGATGCTGACAGCAAAGCGCGCCAAGCACCTTTTAAAGGGCTCGCAACCCCTGACGGACATAAAAAATAACCGGGAAATCGTTGCTGCCCTCCGGGAAATTGCTGCAGGAAAGGTCACGCATGCCCATCCGGAATACCTGGTGGGCGTCCGGGACATGTACCTTCCGATGGGGGATGAGACAGAATATATTGGTGATGAAGAATATACAGAATAGGGATCTGAGAGAAAGGGCGATCGACCGACTGATTTTCGCCCTGGATATCGGAGCAGGTCTCCCGGAGGCACTGGCCTGGGTTGACCGCTTGCAGGGGCACGTCGGACTGTTCAAGGTCGGGAAGGAGTCGTTTACCCTTTACGGGCCTGAGATCGTCCGGCAGATCCGCGATCGAGGCGGCAAGGTATTTCTGGACCTGAAGTTTCATGATATTCCCAACACGGTTGCCAGGGCGGCGGAAGGCGCTGTCAAACTGGATGTTTCCATGTTCAACCTCCATGCTCTGGGCGGGAAAAAAATGATGGAGGAGACCGTTGCGACCGTCCGGAGAACTTCGGAGGCGATGCAGAATCCCATGCCTGTCATTCTGGCGGTAACCGTGCTGACCAGCCTGAATGACGAAGATCTCCGCGGGCTGGGGTTTCATTGTTCTACAGAAGCGCTGGTCCTGACCTTGTCTAAAATGGCGCAGGACGCCGGTTTGACCGGTGTTGTGGCCTCCGCGCAAGATGTTTCTCCCATCCGGGAAGCTTGCGGTCCGGATTTCCTGATTGTCACCCCCGGCATTAGGGGGACTGATGCCGTGCAGGGCGACGACCAAAAAAGGACGCTGACCCCCATGGAAGCGATTCGCAGAGGGGCTGATTATCTGGTGATCGGCCGACCCATCCGCATGGCCGAAGATCCGATTTTTGCTGCGGAGCAAATCATCGAAGAGATTTCAGCAGGTCTCCGGAGGCGGGGGCGCTGAAAAGGAATGCCTTAACCGGGATCGTGCAATGGAGATCATTTACGGAATTAATCCGCTTGCGGAAGCACTGAGGGCAGAGCCTTGCCGGCTTGTGAAAATAGCCGTTGCGAAAAGGACGACGAAGGAAGCGCTGCATTCGATCCTGAACCTTGCTGACGCAAAGAACATTCCCGTCACAATCAAGGCAAATCGCGAGATCGAAAACCTGGCGGGCGGGGGTGTGCATCAGGGAATCATCGGCTTTTATCCGTCTTTTGTCTATGCGGATCTGGATCAATTGTTGGAGAACCGCCATCCGGCATCTGCCTGTCATTTGATCCTTCTCCTGGATGGTATTACAGACCCGCAAAATCTGGGGGCTTTGATCAGAACGGCCCACTGTCACGGTGCAAATGGGGTTGTGATTCCCGCTCACCGGACTGCTACGGTTACCGCGGCTGTGATCAAAGCGTCTGCAGGTGCGGCTCTGCTGACGCCAGTTGTCTGCGTTACGAATCTATCCAGGGCGATGGATGATTTGAAAAAACAAGGGTTCTGGATCTATGGCGCCGATGCCGATGCAGGTCAAAATATGTACGATGTGGCTTACCAGGGACATGTCGGTCTGGTCATGGGTTCTGAAGGCCATGGCCTAAGGCCGCTGGTTCGGAAGCAGTGTGATTTTCTTTTGTCCATTCCTATGCGCGGTAAGATCGATTCACTGAATGTTTCCGTAGCCGCAGGGATCTTTCTGAATGACATTGTCCGGAAATGGGCCAATACGCCAAGGAGCTGAATGATGCCGGTATTTGTATGGGAAGCCCAAACCCGAAAGGGCGAGATCAAAAAGGGGGAGATGGAAGCCGCCAACGATGCGGCCTTGCGCGGTGTTCTTCGCAGACAGGGACTCAAATCGATCAATATTAAGCGAAAACCGAAAGAGTTGGCGGAGTATCTTCCCTTTCTTAAACCGGGCGTGAAAGAGAAAAACGTGGTCATCTTTGCCCGGATTTTTGCCACCATGATCAATGCAGGACTCCCGCTGATTCAGTGTCTTGAACTGCTGGCGCAGCAGGAACAAAACAAGACGTTTGCCAAGATTATCAACTCCATCAAGGAGGACATCGAAGGGGGGTCCACCCTCTCGGACGCCCTGAAAAAGTACCCCAAAGTTTTTGACGACCTCTTTGTCAATCTGGTGGCCGCAGGTGAAAGCGGGGGTATCCTTGATGTCATCCTTCAGCGCCTTTCCAGCTATATGGAAAAGGCCATGAAATTGAAAAGCAAGGTCAAGGGCGCCATGACCTACCCGGCCAGCGTGCTCGTCATCTCCGTCGGTGTTGTGTCGCTGTTGCTCCTCAAGGTCATCCCGGTTTTCCAGAAGATGTTTGAAGGCATGGGTGGAGAATTGCCCGGCCCCACGCAGTTTTTGGTCAATTTAAGCTCATGGGCTCAGCAATATTTTCTTGTGGCTATTGCGGTTGTCATAGTTGCTTTTGTTGCCTTCAAACGGTTCTACAAGACGGAAAAAGGAACGCTTATCATTGACGATCTGATTTTAAAGTCCCCCGTCTTTGGTCCGCTTTTGAAAAAAGTCGCCGTGTCAAAATTCACCCGCACCATGGCTACCATGATGTCCAGCGGCGTTCCCATCCTGGACGGTCTGGCCATCGTCAGCAAAACGGCGGGAAATAAAATCATTGAAAACGCATTGATGAAAGTAAGAAAAAGTATCAGCGAAGGAAAGACCATCGCAGAGCCCTTGACGGAGGCAGGCATTTTCCCGGCCATGGTGGTCCAGATGATTGCCGTGGGCGAGGCAACAGGCGCTCTCGATACCATGCTTGCGAAGATTGCGGACTTTTATGATGATGAAGTGGATGCCGCGGTGGATGCCATGACGGCACTGCTGGAGCCGTTTATGATGGTGTTTCTTGGGGGGGTCGTGGGCGGCATGATCATTGCCATGTACTTACCCATCTTCAAGATGGCGTCGGTCGTGGGCGGCTAATGACGGGCAAAAATATATAATGGTCGGGATGGCGCGATTTGAACGCGCGACTCCTGCGTCCCGAACGCAGTGCCCTACCAGGCTGGGCCACATCCCGACACCGACCACCATATAAAAGTTGTGTTTAATTGTCCATCATTATTTTAAGGTTAGATCAAGAAAAAAGTCGGAGGCGCAAGATCCAGTGATCATCTACGATCTCAAATGTAAGAAAAATCACAAGTTTGAGGGCTGGTTCAAGGACAGGACGGCTTTTGAAGAGCAGAAAGAAAGGGATCTTATTACTTGCCCCGTTTGCGGGGAAGCGGGTGCTGAAATTGTTCCCTCGACACTGGCCATTATGGGACGGGATCTGAAAACATCAGAAAAAAAACAAACCAGGGAGCTCGCCCCTCTGAAGATGATGCAATTGTTTAATGAGTATCTTGAAAAGAATTTTGATGATGTGGGCGAAACGTTTACCGAGGTGGCGATGAAAATCCATCATGGCGAAGAAGCGGCCCGCAATATCAAAGGGACCACGACCCACCAGGAAGAGGAAATGCTCCACGAGGAGGGGATCCAGTTCTTCAAGATTCCGATCATGAAACTTGATAGCTGAAATCGATGGATCTTTTTTCGTATTTCTTAATCTCTGATTGTATTGGATCCGAATAAGGAAGAACTTTTGAAAACGTTTTCTGGAAGCATCTTAAGTACAATCGGCAATACCCCCCTGATTGAAATTTCAAGGTTGAATCCAAATCCAAAAGTCAAGGTATTTGCCAAACTGGAGAGTTTCAATCCCGGCGGCTCCATCAAGGACAGGGTGGCGCTTTTTATGATTGAAGGTGCGGAAAAACGGGGTGAACTGACGAAGGAAAAGATCATCCTTGAAGCCACCAGCGGGAATACCGGGATTGGGCTTGCCCTTATTGCCGCGGCCAAGGGTTACCGGCTGTGCCTGACCCTATCGGAAGCCGCCAGTGAGGAACGGAAAAAAATACTGAAAGCCATGGGCGCCGAATTATATTTCACACCGGCCGCTCAGGGGACCGATGGTGCAATCGAAATGGCCTATGGTCTGATGCGCGAGCATCCGGGTAAATATTTCGGCACCGATCAATTCAATAATGCAGACAACATTGCTGCCCATTATTATGGAACGGCGGAAGAGGTCTGGCGCCAAACCGATGGGCAGGTGACCATGGTGGTGGCGGCTCTGGGGACGACGGGCACAGCGATGGGGCTTTCCAAGCGGCTCAAAGAATTGAATTCGCAGATTACGATCATCGGGGTAGAGCCCTATCTTCAGCACAAGATTCAAGGCCTCAAAAACATGAAAGAATCTTACCAGCCTGGGATTTATGACCGGAGCCGTCTGGATGAAAAAATAAATATTCTCGATGAGGATGCTTTTGAAATGGCCCGGCGCATGGCCCGGGAAGAGGGCACTCTGGTGGGAATGAGCTCTGGTGCGGCCATGCATGTGGCCTTGCAAAAGGCTAAGGAGCTGGAAGAAGGCCTGATTGTCGTCATCTGCCCGGACAGCGGTGAGCGGTATCTCAGTACGGAACTTTTTACGGACAAGGCCCAAACGACCCTGCGTCTCTACAATACCCTGACACGGGAAAAGACCTTTTTTAAACCCATCAATGCCGAAAAGGTTCGCATCCACTCCTGCGGACCAACGGTTCATGTGGTGCCACACATTGGCAGCTACCGGCGTTTCATTATTTCCGACATGATTCGGCGGTATTTTGAATTTAAGGGATACATCGTCCAGCATGTGATGAATATCGTTGATCTGGCGGACCGTTCCATCAAAGGGGCTGAGCTTGCGGGGATGGAGCTCCGTGCCTTTACTGAAGGGAGTATGGCTGCATTTCTTCAAGATATCGATAAGTTGAACATAAAAAAGGATCAAGATTATCCAAAGGCCAGTGAGCATGTGGAGGACATGCTCAAATATGTCGAAAAGCTCATGGAGCGGGGTTATGCTTACGAAAAACTGCGTTCAGTCTATTTTGATATCTCCAAGCTGGATGACTACGGTTGTCTGTCCCGCGTCGATCTCGGCAAAATGAAACAGGACAGAACCGTTGACCAGGATGATTATGAGAAAGACAGCCCTGTTGATTTCACCCTCCTGAAAAGATCAACCCTCAATGAATTAAAGCGGGGCATTTATTTCAAAACCCGCTGGGGCAATGTCCGGCCCAGTTGGCATCTGGAATGCGCTGCCATTTCCCTGAAATATCTTGGAGAGACGTTTGATATTCATGCCAGCGGTGCGGATATTGTTTTCCCCCACTGTGAAAACGTCATGGCGATTGGGAAGGCTGTATCGGGGAAAAGGATGGCCAATTACTGGCTGAACACAGAACTGCTGATGATCGACGGCAAGAAAATGTCCCGTTCCCTCAATAACGTGCTCACGATAGATGATTTGGAGATGCGGGGATATCACGGTCCGGAGATCCGCTTTTTTCTGCTGAGTGCCCATTATCGCAAGCCTCTGAACTTTACTTTTGGTGCTTTGGACACGGCAAAAAATACGGTGCGCAAGTTAAATGGTTTCATTCAGAGATTGATCCGCTATCACCCCGGAAATGGCTTTCCAGACACGGACCAGTGCATCTATGATGTGAATCAGTCCTTCATCAATGCCATGGATGACGATCTGAATATTTCAAACGCCTTGGCTTCACTTTTTGAATTTGTGAAAAAAATCAGCATTCCCCTGTCCCGATCCCAGTTGAGTGAAAGAGAGAGAGACAACATCCTCGCGATCATGAAAAAAATGGATAGTGTTCTCGGGGTGATGAATTTTAGGGAAGAGATCATCAGTGAGGAGGTCTCGAAACTTCTTCAGGAAAGAGAAGCCCTGAGACGGGCCGGTCAGTGGAATGCATCGGATGATATCCGAGACAGGCTCTTGGTTTTGGGTATAGAGGTTTCCGATACCCCTGATGGAATGGTATGGCGTTTGAAATAAATAAAAAAAAGTCTTGACAAACATCAGTATAGAATTTAATGTGACCAATTCGCATCAATCGCGCGACGTGGTGTGTATTTGCTTTTTTAGGGTAAATTTGTTTTATTTTTAATGAAATCAGGGGCTTAGCGTCTTATACCGGCTGGCGTAGCTCAACAGGCAGAGCAGCTGATTTGTAATCAGCAGGTTGCGGGTTCAAGTCCCATCGCCAGCTCCAGTAATTTGCATGGATTTTGGAGGGGTTCCCGAGTGGCCAAAGGGAGCAGACTGTAAATCTGCCGGCGAAGCCTACGGAGGTTCAAATCCTCCCCCCTCCACCATTGTTTTTCCGGACCGTGACCCATGGATGCGGGCTGGAAAGGTTGCCGTTGGCTGTTTGTCGAAGCGGGAGTAGCTCAGTGGCTAGAGCGTCAGCCTTCCAAGCTGAGGGTCGCGGGTTCGAATCCCGTTTCCCGCTCCAAATAAATAGAGGGATCTATCATCAGCCCACGTAGCTCAGTCGGTAGAGCACATCCTTGGTAAGGATGAGGTCACCAGTTCAATCCTGGTCGTGGGCTCCATACCATTTAAAGGGGTGATCATGAGAAATATCATCACTTTGGCTTGCACCGAATGCAAACAGAGAAATTATACGACCACAAAGAACAAACGGACCATGCAGAGTCGTCTGGAATTGAAAAAATTCTGTAGATTCTGCCGGGGACACAAGGTTCACAGGGAGACCAAATAGTTCTCCCTTGCGCAGGGACAAACCATTTGGAATAGGCCAGTAGCTCTAATGGATAGAGCGCCGGACTCCAAATCCGGATGCTGGGGGTTCGAGTCCCTCCTGGCCTGCCATTTTTTCTTTTATAGTTCCGGATATGGATTTTAAATGGATAAAATTAAACTGATATTTGCGAAGGTCACGCAATTCTTAAAAGAGGCGAAGATTGAACTCAGGAAGGTCACGTGGCCGACGCCAAAACAGACTTTGGCCTCAACGTCCGTCGTGATCATTGTCGTGGTGATTATCTCTCTTTTTTTGGGGGTTGTTGATTTCGGCCTCAGCAAAATTATTAGACTGGCTCTGGGTTAATGCAGATGGCTTTCAAGTGGTATGTCGTTCATACATATTCCGGTTTTGAGAACAAGGTCAAGATTTCCCTTCAGGAGAGAATCTCTGCAGCGGGCATGCAGGATTATTTTTCGGATGTTCTAATTCCCGAAGAAGATGTTGTGGAACTGGTTTCCGGTGAAAAGAAGACCTCCAAACGGAAGTTTTTTCCCGGGTATATCCTGGTTCATATGGAGATGAACGATAATACCTGGCACATCGTCAAAGATACACCGAAAGTGACCGGTTTTATCGGAGGTAAGGACAAGCCGACGCCCATTCCCGATAAGGACGTGGAAAACCTTAAAACCAGGATCGACGAAGGGACTTTGAAACCCAAACCGAAATTTAAATTCGAAGAGGGTGATCATGTGCGTATAATCGACGGTCCCTTCACCAATTTTGATGGCGTGATCGATGAGGTGAAACCGGAAAAAGGCAAGTTAAGGGTGATCGTCAGCATCTTCGGCCGTTCGACGCCGGTAGAGTTGGATTTCATCCAGGTCGTGCAGAGTTAATGTAAGGGTCCGGGCTCAAAGGTTCAATTATTATTTTGTACCTAAAGCCAGTTTATTCATGTCAATAGGTGATCATTATGGCAAAGAAAGTAATCGCGAACATAAAGTTGCAAATCAAGGCCGGAAAAGCGACGCCCTCACCGCCCATCGGACCGGCCTTGGGTCAGCACGGCGTCAATATCATGGAATTCTGCAAAGCCTACAATGCCATGACGCAGAACCAGGAAGGGACGGTGATTCCGGTTGTTATCACGGTCTATGCCGATCGATCCTTTACCTTTGTGACAAAAACCCCTCCGGCATCGGTTCTTCTGAAGCAGGCCGCTAAGATTGCCAAGGGTTCAGGAAATCCGAAAAAGGATAAGGTGGGGGCTGTCAGCGCAAAACAGATTCGGGAGATTGCCGAACTGAAATATCATGATCTGAATGCCGTTGACATGGAAGGTGCAATCCAGACCATTGAGGGAACAGCGAAATCCATGGGGATCGAAATAACGGCATAGGTGATGATAGGGGGAACTTCCGGGATGTTCCATCACAGACAGCCGGAAGCGTCTTGTTTAAATGTCCTCCGTGCGAGGAAACCCCGTCCTGAAGGCGGGTCGCTTCATTTTGAGGTTTTATTATGTCCAAAAAGGGTAAAAGTTTTTTAGAATCAAAACAGAAGGTTGAGTCAGGGAAGCGCTATCCCCTGAAAGAGGCCATTGAACTGGTGGTGACGACGTCAAAGGCAAAGTTCGACGAGACCGTTGACGGTGCGATTCGTCTGGGTGTCAACCCTGCACATGCGGATCAAATGGTCCGGGGCAGCGTGGTGTTGCCGCATGGCCTTGGAAAGTCTGTCCGGGTGCTCGTTTTTGCCAAAGGCGAGAAAGAGAAGGAAGCCTTGGAGGCTGGTGCCGATATCGTCGGAGCTGACGATATTATTGAAAAAATCAAAACCGGCTGGCTCGATTTTGACAGGGTTGTTGCCACCCCGGACATGATGGGCAGTGTCGGAAAGCTGGGAAAAATTCTCGGTCCCCGCGGACTGATGCCGAACCCCAAAGTCGGAACGGTGACCTTTGATGTGGCGAAAGCCGTTCAGGAACTCAAGGCGGGGAAAGTGGAATTCCGCGTCGAAAAGGCCGGCATCGTCCATAGCCCGCTTGGAAAGGTTTCTTTCGGCCCCGAGAAACTTCAGGAAAATACGCTTGCTCTGATCGAAACCATTGTTAAGTTAAAGCCGGCCTCCAGTAAAGGAACCTATTTGAGAAGCATTTCCATTTCCACAACGATGGGGCCCGGTGTTAAAATCGATCCCCTCGATGTCAGAAATATTTAATTGAAAACATAGGGATATTAAGCTATTTGAGAAGTCTGAGACAGCAGGTACGCCGGTTTAAACGAGATGCATCGGCCTGCCGAGATGATCTTTATTTTCCTTCGGACATAACCATGAGCATAACGCCATTTCCTGTATGCCGATCTGTTCTCCGACTTTCTTTTTAGGATGATGCTATTCAAACAATTAAGATGCAAATAAAGGAAAGGAGGTTTTAGATTGGATCGGAAAACAAAGGAGCTGGTTGCACACGAGCTTCACGAAAAATTAAAGGATTTCGACTTGGCGGTCCTGGCCCATTACAGCGGGTTGAATGTGGAAAAGTTGACAGCCCTCAGGAATGCGTTGCGCAAGACGGATACCGAGTTGAGCGTGGTGAAGAACACCCTCCTGAGGATCGCTTCGAAAGAGACCGATTTAAGTGTGTTGCAGGATCACTTTAAAGGTCCCTTGGCGATTGCACTGAATCGTAGCGATGTGGTTGAAACAGCAAAGGTTCTGGTTGACTTCGCCAAGAAAAATGCCGAGCTCGAAATTACAGCAGGCATGCTGAAAGGCAAGGTGATCACTCGGGAACAACTCAGCACCCTGGCCGCACTGCCTTCCCGGGAGATTCTCCTCGGGAAGCTCCTTTCTGTATTCATCGGGGTACAGACAGGGTTGGTCAACGTTCTGAGCGCCGTCCCCAGAAGTTTTGTTCAGGTTCTCGATGCCTATCGAGCAAAAAAGGAAGCAGTCTAAACATAAAACATACAGGAAGGAATGAAAGATATGTCAAATCAGATTACGAAAGAAGATGTTGTAAAATTTATCGAAGGGATGACCGTCCTTGAACTGTCCGAGCTGGTCAAGGAATTGGAAGAGAAGTTTGGCGTGTCGGCGGCGGCACCGGTAGCAATGGCAGCCGCTGCTTCTGCGGGTTCTGATGCTGCAGCCGCGGTCGAGGAGAAGACCGAGTTCGATGTGATTCTTACAGGCTTTGGCGAACAGAAGATTCAGGT
Organism: Deltaproteobacteria bacterium; assembly: GCA_026388595.1. GTDB lineage: Bacteria > Desulfobacterota > Syntrophia > Syntrophales > Fen-1087 > JAPLJM01. Next base: position 32,414 of record JAPLJM010000045.1, on the reverse strand, counting down.
GATCAAGGTTGTGCGGGCGATTACCGGCTTAGGGCTGAAAGAAGCCAAAGATCTCGTCGAGGGCATTCCGAAGCCGATAAAAGAGACGATCTCGAAAGATGAAGCTGCCGACATCAAGAAGAAAATTGAAGAGGTTGGCGGAACGGTCGACGTGAAATAGTCGCCATACCGACAAGCATGGCGGTAATTCGGTCTTTTGTAGGTAAGTGTGGATAGATCGAGCCTGAGTCAAAAGGCATTCTGGCGGCTCAGGAAGTGCGTGTGGACGAAATCATAAAAGGATATTATGGGCGAGCTGAGAAAGAATTTTGGCCGGATTAGAAAGATTGTTGATATTCCCAATCTGATTGATATTCAGACCAAGTCTTACGAGAAATTTTTACAGAGAGAGATAGATGCGGAAAATCGCAGGAATCTTGGCCTGCAGGGTGCGTTCAAGAGCGTCTTTCCGATTTCCGACTACAGCCGGAAGTGTTCACTCGAATTCGTAAGCTATAAGATCGGGGATGTCCGTTATGATATCAAGGAATGCGTGCAGAAAGGGATGACTTATGCCGCTCCCTTGAAGATTGTCGTCCGGCTCGTGGTGTTTGATGCCGATCCTGGTTCTGATCAACGGCAAATTCGAGACATCAAAGAGCAGGAAATATACTTTGGTGAGATTCCTTTAATGACCGAAAACGGGACATTCATTGTGAATGGGACCGAACGGGTTATCGTCAGTCAGCTTCACCGGTCACCGGGCATCTTCTTTGATCATGACAAAGGGAAAACCCTGGCCAGCGGTAAATTAATTTACTCGGCCCGTATTATTCCCATCCGGGGCTCCTGGCTTGATCTCGAGTTCGATTCGAAAGATATTCTCTATGTTCGCATTGACAGGAGACGAAAAATGCCTGTCACGATTCTTCTTAAGGCAATGGGTTATCCCACGGAGCAACTCCTCAATTATTTTTACAACGTGGAGACCATTTCCCTCGAGGGAGACAAACTCTATATGGCGGTTGATGATTCCGTCATTGGCGGGAAAGCGCCGGAGGATATCATCGACCTGCGGACAGGTGAGATTATCGTTAAGAAGGGAAGAAAAATCACCAAACCGCTCTTAAAACGCATGGCTGATCTTAAGATCAAGCGGGTCGCTGTGAATGAAATTGACATGCTTGGTAAAGTTGTTGCTTCTGACGTGCTTAACACGCAAACGGGTGAAGTTCTATTAAGATGTAATGACGAATTGACTTTTGAAGGGCTTGAAAAAGTTCGTGAGCTGGGCATCAGTCAGATTAACTTTATTCATATTGATGAGGATCGGGCCAATGCGTCCATCCGGGATACCCTGCTGACGGACAAGCTGGAAACAAAGGAAGAGGCGATCATTGAAATATATCGCCGGCTCCGGCCCAGTAATCCCCCGACCCCAGAAACGGCCAACACTTTTTTCCGAAGCCTCTTTTTTGAATCAGAGACGTATGATCTGTCCGATGTCGGTCGTGCGAAGATGAATTACAAGCTCCATCTGGACGTGCCGACGGATGTGACCGTACTGAAGCACGAAGATATCCTGACGGCAGTCAAATATCTCATAGATCTCAAGAATGGTGTGGCGGAATGCAATGTTGACGATATTGATCACCTGGGCAACCGGCGTGTCCGATCCGTAGGGGAACTCATAGAAAATCAATACCGTATCGGACTGGTGAGAATGGAACGGGCCATTAAAGAGAAAATGAGTCTTCAGGATTTAGAAACCATGATGCCCCATGATCTCATCAATGCGAAACCGGTTTCTGCCGTGGTCAATGAGTTTTTCGGGTCATCCCAGCTGTCGCAGTTCATGGATCAGACGAATCCTCTTTCTGAGATTACACATAAGCGCCGTCTTTCGGCGCTGGGACCGGGCGGTCTGACACGGGAGCGGGCAGGGTTTGAAGTCCGGGATGTCCATCCCACCCATTATGGAAGGATCTGTCCGGTGGAGACGCCGGAGGGGCCGAATATCGGCTTGATCGTCTCTCTGAGCACCTATGCGCGGGTCAATGAATTTGGTTTTATTGAAACGCCTTACCGGATGGTTGAAAATGGACGGGTCCAGGATGATGTCCGTTATCTTACGGCCATAGAAGAGGAGGACTTCGTCATCGCGCAGGCTGATCGCCCCCTTGATAAAGACGGGCGGTTCATCGGTGAACTCATCTCGGCGCGGAAGGGAGGCGACTTCCTGACGGTATTGCCTGAAGAGATCAAGATGATGGACGTGTCGCCCAATCAGCTTGTTAGTGTGGCCGCCACCTTGATTCCCTTTCTGGAGCATGATGATGCCAACCGAGCGCTGATGGGATCCAATATGCAGCGCCAGGCCGTGCCCCTGATGAAACCCGCGGTACCCCTTGTGGGTACTGGGATGGAATCCATTGTGGCGAGGGATTCCGGAGCCGTTGTCGTTGCGAAACGATCAGGGGTGGTGGAAACTGTTGACGCCTCACGCATTGTTATTAAGTCTGACGGCGCCGAGCAGGACGGGCTGGATATCGGCGTTGACATTTATAACCTCATCAAATACCAACGTTCCAATCAGGATACCTGCTTTAACCAGAAACCGATTGTGAACAAGGGGGATGTGATCAAAAAGGTCGACATCATCGCAGATGGGCCGGCCACGGACAATGGCGAACTGGCGTTGGGCCGTAATGTGATGGTGGCCTTCATGTCTTGGGGGGGGTACAACTACGAAGATTCCATCCTGGTCAGTGAAAGGATTGTCAAGGATGATGTTTACACCTCTATCCACATAGAGGAATTTGAAACAATGGCCCGGGACACAAAGCTGGGAAAAGAAGAAATTACCAGGGATATACCCAATGTGGGTGAAGAAGCCCTTCGGAATCTCGATGAAAGCGGGATCGTCCGCATGGGAGTAGCCGTCAAGTCCGGTGATATCCTCGTGGGAAAAATAACCCCCAAAGGTGAAACCCAGTTGTCCTCTGAAGAGAAGCTCCTCAGGGCCATTTTTGGTGAGAAGGCCAGTGATGTCCGGGATACCTCCCTCCGCGTGTCTCCCGGCGTCGAGGGGACCGTTATAGATGCCAAGATTTTCATCCGGAAAGGGGCTGAAAAGGACCATCGTTCGCAAATTATCGAAGAGGAGGCTTTTGCGCTGCTCTGCAAGGATCGCGACGATGAAATCAGAATCATTACAGAGGCGGTCAAGGACCGGGTCTCCGGAATGCTTATCGGTAAAACCGCTGCTGCCAAGCTGGTTGATCCCAAAAAGAAAAAGATTGTCCTGAAGAAGGGCGACCTCATTACCAAGGACATCTTGGAAATGATTCCGTTCCATCTCTGGAAAGACATCTCCTCCCATCAGGAGGAGGCCCTTGAAGAAAAAATCAGCTCTCTTCTGGAGAATCTTTCGCGGAAAATAGACTTTGTGAATGCCCTTTTTGAAGAGAAGCATGAGAAACTGAAAGCCGGAGATGAACTTCCACCGGGTGTAATCAAACTGGTAAAGGTCTATATTGCCATCAAGCGGAAGCTTTCCGTTGGTGATAAGATGGCCGGACGCCACGGGAACAAAGGGGTTCTGTCCCGGATTCTGCCCGATGAGGACATGCCCTATTTTATCGATGGAACGCCCGTGGATATCATCTTGAACCCGCTCGGGGTTCCCTCGCGCATGAACGTCGGACAGATCCTTGAGACCCATCTGGGCTGGGCAGCCAAGGGATTGGGTGAAAAGATCAATGCCCTCCTGGAGAAACATTACAGCATTGGTCAACTGAGGAAAGAAGTGAAGCAACTTTATGCATCCCCGGAGGCGGATCGTTTCGTGGACGGGGCGACGGATGAAGAAATTAAAAGATTTATCGGACGCTTAAAGACAGGGATATCGGTGGCGACGCCCGTTTTCGACGGGGCCGATGAAATGGAAATCCAGGGGATGCTTAAGTTGGCCAATCTTCCGGAGAAGGGCCAAACGGTCTTGTTCGACGGAAGAACCGGCGAGCCTTTTGATCAAAAGGTGACGGTGGGAATGATCTACATGTTAAAGCTCCATCATCTGGTAGACAACAAGATTCACGCGAGATCCATCGGGCCTTATTCGCTCGTGACCCAGCAGCCACTGGGCGGAAAGGCGCAGTTTGGCGGCCAGCGGCTGGGAGAGATGGAAGTTTGGGCGATGGAGGCTTACGGTGCCGCCCACTCTTTGCAGGAATTTCTCACGGTAAAATCCGATGATGTGGCAGGCCGGACGCGTATTTATGAAGCCATCGTGAAGGGTGAGCATACATTGGAGCCCGGACTGCCGGAAAGCTTTAATGTCCTGGTTAAAGAGATGCAGAGTCTCTGCCTGGATGTAGAGCTTATTGAAGATGAATGATCAGGAAAATTTGAATGGATGGTGCCGTATTCAGTCTTTGTTCTGAATCGTGCAGATTGACATTTGTAATTTTTCGAAGGAGATAATGATCCATGGAAGATGTTTTCAGTTATTTTGAAAAGCCGAAAGATCCCATTCGGTTCAATGCCATTAAGATGGCTATTGCCTCGCCGGAGAAGATTCTTTCCTGGTCCCATGGAGAGGTAAAAAAGCCTGAAACCATTAATTACAGGACTTTCAAGCCGGAACGGGACGGTCTTTTCTGTGCAAAAATATTTGGCCCCGTTAAGGATTATGAATGTCTCTGTGGCCGCTATAAAAGGATGAAGCATCGAGGCGTCGTCTGTGAGAAATGCGGGGTAGAAGTTATTCAATCCAAGGTTCGCAGGGAACGGATGGGGCATATTGTGCTTGCCACGCCCGTCGCTCATATCTGGTTTCTCAAGAGTCTGCCCAGCCGCATCGGGAATATCCTTGACCTGACCCTCAAAGAACTGGAAAAGGTCCTTTATTTCGAATCATGGATTGTCCTGGATCCGAAGAATACACCCCTGCGAAAAAAGCAATTGCTGCTCGAGGAAGAACTAATTGACCTGAAGGAACAATACGGAGCCGACGCCTTTAAAGTCGGAATCGGGGCGGAAGCGATCCGGATCATTATGGGAGAGATTGATCTGGTCAAGCTGGATGATGAGCTGCGGGAAGAGTTAAAAATCGCCGTCTCGGACACAAAGCGGAAGAAGCTGATCAAGCGGCTGAAAGTGGTGGAGGCGCTACGAAAGTCTACCAATAAGCCTGAGTGGATGATTCTGACAGTTCTTCCGGTCATTCCTCCCGACCTGAGACCTCTGGTTCCGCTGGATGGCGGTCGTTTCGCCACCTCAGATCTGAATGATCTGTACCGGCGCGTCATCAACCGGAACAACCGTCTTAAACGGTTGCAGGAATTAAATGCACCGGAGATCATCATCCGCAATGAAAAAAGGATGCTCCAGGAAGCGGTTGATGTCCTTTTTGATAACGGCAGACGGGGGCGTGCGATTACCGGTTCCAACAAACGGCCCCTTCGGTCTCTCTCGGACATGTTGAAGGGCAAGCAGGGGCGTTTCAGACAGAATCTGCTCGGCAAGCGCGTCGATTATTCAGGAAGATCCGTGATCACCGTTGGTCCGGATCTGAGGTTGCATCAATGCGGCTTGCCGAAAAAAATGGCTTTGGAACTTTTCAAGCCTTTTGTTTATAACCGGCTCCAGGATAAGGGTTATGTTAACACGGTAAAAAGCGCGAAAAAGATGGTTGAGAAAGAAACGGCGGAAGTATGGGATGCCCTGGATGAAGTGGTTCGAGAATATCCCATCATGCTGAACCGGGCCCCGACCCTCCACCGGCTCGGCATTCAGGCTTTCGAACCCGTCCTGATCGAGGGCAAGGCGATTCAACTCCATCCGCTTGTATGTACGGCATTTAATGCTGATTTTGACGGTGATCAGATGGCGGTGCATATCCCGTTGTCCATCGAAGCCCAGACGGAAGCCAGGGTCTATTATTCCCGGTCAGGATATTGTCCTTGGTATTTATTACTTGACCCGGTCCAGACCGGGGGTCATGGGCGAGGGGATGGTCTTTGCCGACCCGAGCGAAGTTCGTAGTGCCCTGGATGCCAGGGCGGTGGATCTTCAGGCTAAGATCAAGGTCCGGATTCGTGGCAAAATGGAAGAAACCACGGTTGGGCGGGTCATTCTGCATGAAATTATTCCAGAACAGATACAATTCGATCTGATCAATAAGGTGATGAATAAGAAAGAATTGTCTAATCTTATTGACCATTGTTACAGATCCTGTGGGGACAAAACGACCGTTTTACTGGCGGACCGCCTTAAAGACTTGGGTTTCAAATATGCCACAATGTCCGGTGCATCAATTGCCATCCATAATATGGTCGTGCCCGCCAACAAGAAGGACATCGTCGCACGGGCAGACAAGGACGTGCTTAAAATTCAGAAGCAGTACATGGACGGATTGATCACCGACGGAGAGCGCTATAACAAGGTCATCGATATTTGGGCCCAGGCGACTGAGAAGATTGCCGTCGAAATGCTTTCTGGCATCGGTATGGAAGAATCGGACGGACCCGAAGGTACGAAGAAAAAGCTGGAGAGCTTCAATCCTATTTACATGATGGCGGATTCCGGGGCCAGGGGCAGTGCAGTCCAGATCAGACAGCTGGCCGGCATGAGAGGCCTGATGGCCAAACCATCGGGGGAGATCATAGAAACGCCCATTACGGCCAACTTCAGAGAAGGATTGACCGTTTTGCAGTATTTTATTTCAACGCACGGGGCACGGAAGGGATTGGCCGATACAGCCCTGAAAACGGCAAACTCCGGTTACCTGACCCGTCGCCTGGTCGATGTTGCCCAAGATTGTATCATCAATGAGGATGACTGTGAAACCATTGACGGCATTGACGTTTCAGCCTTGATGGAAGGTGGAGAAATAATGGAACCCGCAGGCGAGCGGGTTCTCGGCCGCGTTACGCTGGAAGAGGTCAGGGATCCCTTTACAGGCGAGGTGCTGGTTAAAGCCAATCAGGAGATAGACGAATTGCTTGCCGATGAAATTGACCGGGTCGGCATTGAAAAGGTGAAGATCCGGTCTGTTTTGACCTGCAAATCCAAACACGGGGTATGCGCCCGCTGCTATGGCCGGGATCTGGCCCATGGACACCTGGTGAATATCGGCGAGGCCGTCGGGATCATTGCCGCCCAATCCATCGGTGAGCCCGGGACGCAGCTGACCATGAGAACCTTTCACATTGGCGGAACGGCAAAATTCGAAGAACATTCAACCTTGCAGACCCGGCATGACGGAACGGTTAGATTCATAAACCTGAGTACGGTTAAGAGCAAGATCGATAAACCATCTCAGTCCAAAGGTGGAGACCTGGTGGTCATGAACCGGAACGGGGAAGTGCATGTCCTGGATGAACAGCAGAGGAGCCGCGGTAAATACACGGTGCCCTATGGCGCCCATCTGAAAGTCATTGACGGCAGCGTCGTCCGCAAGGGAGATCTGATGGCGGAATGGGATCCCTTCTCGATCCCGATTCTGGCCGAAGTTGACGGGACGGTAAAGTTCGGAGATATCATTGAGGGTAAAACCATGCAGGAGCAGCTCGACGAGGTGACCGGCCTTTCACGAAAAGTCATTGTGGAATTCCGCGGAACCGATCTGCGTCCGCGCGTATCCCTAAAAGACAAAAAAGGAAAAACTGCGAAAATGCCGGGCAGCGCCATTGCGGCCCGTCATCTTTTGCCTATTGGTTCCAACCTTGTTGTTTCCGAAGGTGATATGGTCAGCGCCGGTGACATCTTGGCCAAGATTCCCCGAGAGACGACCAAAACCAAAGATATTACCGGAGGTCTTCCCCGGGTGGCGGAACTTTTTGAAGCCCGCAAACCAAAAGAGTTTGCGGTGATCAGTGAAATCGACGGCATTGTTTCTTATGGAAAAGATGCCAAGGGGAAGCGGAAGATTGTCGTCAGCCCGGAAAACGGTGAGGAGAAGGAATATCTGATTCCCAAAGGGAAGCATGTCAGTGTTCAGGAGGGCGACAGAATTTCTGCAGGGGAGGCCCTGATGGACGGGGTCAACAACCCTCATGATCTACTGACGATTAAGGGGGAAAAAGAACTGGCCCGTTATCTGGTGGATGAAGTCCAGGAAGTTTATCGGTTACAAGGTGTCAAAATCAATGACAAGCATATGGAAGTCATTGTTCGTCAGATGTTGCGCAGGGTGAAGGTGATGGATCCTGGCGATTCTTCCTTTATTGCCGACGAGCAGGTGGAACGATATCGATTCCAGGAGGAGAATGAACGGGTTGTCGCCAGGGGGGGCCGGCCGGCGGTCGGGAAACCGATTCTGCTGGGCATTACAAAGGCGTCTCTAAGCACGCAAAGCTTTATTTCAGCAGCGTCTTTTCAGGAGACGACCCGAGTCCTTACGGAAGCCTCGATGGCGGGCAAGACGGACTATTTGCGGGGGCTCAAGGAAAATGTGATCATGGGACGCCTGATTCCAGCAGGGACGGGTTTCTCAATATACAAGAAGCTGGGTATCAAAACGGTTGAGGATCAGATTTCCGATGCGGCGGAGCCGGCCGTTGACGAAAATAAAGATGAGAAAATACTTGACATGCAGGCGGCAAATTGATAGGTAACCTGTCTTTTGCTACAACATAGTAACATGTATCTACGGGGAACATTTCGGGAGGAAGAATGCCGACGATAAATCAGTTGGTTCGTAAGGGTCGGGCCAAGATCCAGAAAAAAGCCGCCACACCGGCCTTGTCCAGCTCACCGCAGCGGCGGGGGGTTTGCGTCAGAGTCTATACGACGACACCAAAAAAGCCGAACTCTGCATTGAGGAAGGTGGCCAGGGTCCGCCTGACCAGCGGTTATGAAGTAACATCTTATATTCCCGGGATGGGGCACAATCTGCAGGAGCATTCGGTGGTTCTGGTCCGGGGTGGAAGGGTCAAGGATCTTCCCGGCGTGCGGTATCATATCGTCAGGGGAACCTTGGATGCCGTTGGTGTTCAGGACAGGAAACAGGGTCGATCGAAATATGGGGCGAAGAAGCCGAGTTAATTGGAGAAGGTCGCATGCCGAGAAGAAGGGAAATTGCCAAACGGGAAGTATTACCGGATCCCAAGTATAACAACAAGCTGGTGGCCAAGTTTATCAACAGCTTATTGAAGCGTGGTAAAAAAAGCGTTGCTGAGTCGATACTTTATGGTTCTTTCGATATTATTGGGAAAAAAACCAAAGAATCACCCGTTGACGTCTTTGAAAAGGCGGTCAACAACGTCAAGCCCGTCATTGAAGTTAAATCCCGGCGGGTCGGCGGCTCAACTTATCAGGTTCCCACGGAAGTCGTACCTTCACGAAGGCTGGCTTTGGGAATTCGCTGGCTGATTCTGCACGCAAAGGAGCGGACCGAAAAAACAATGCGGGAGAAGCTGGCTGGTGAAATCCTCGATGCCGCAAATAACAGGGGTGGTGCCATTAAGAAAAGGGAAAGCGTCCATAAGATGGCAGAGGCGAACAAGGCTTTTGCACACTATCGATTTTAGAGGTTTCGCCGGGGAATCAGGCTGTCCACGATCATGAGAAGCCAAAGCATGATAGAGAAGGCAATTTTAAAGAGCAAAGGGCAAAAGACAAAAAGATGAACCATTCAAAGTTTAAGGAGGTAGGAAGAAATGGCTAAGAAAAAATTTGAGAGGACGAAGCCGCATCTCAATATCGGGACCATTGGGCATGTGGATCATGGGAAAACCACATTGACGGCCGCGATCACGAAGCACTTGGCCAAAAAGGGATGGGCAGAATTCAGGCCCTTTGACTCGATTGATAATGCCCCGGAAGAAAAAGAAAGAGGCGTGACCATCAATATTTGCCATGTGGAGTATCAGACAGCCAAGAGGCATTATGCCCATGTCGACTGCCCGGGCCACGCGGACTATATCAAAAACATGATTTCCGGTGCAGCGCACATGGATGGAACCATATTGGTGGTTGCAGCCTCCGACGGTCCCATGCCCCAGACACGGGAGCATATCCTCCTTGCCAGGCAGGTTCAGGTGCCCTACATCGTTGTTTATATGAATAAGGTTGACCTTGTTGATGATCCGGAACTCCTAGACCTTGTAGAGCTCGAATTAAGAGAGCTGCTGACGGCCTATGAATTCCCGGGGGATGATATCCCGATCATTCGGGGGTCGGCGTTGAAGGCGCTTGAAAACGATGATGACAATGACCCGGACGTACAGTCCATCTATAAACTGATGGATGCCGTGGATGACTATATTCCGGAGCCCGTTCGTGTTCTTGATAAGCCCTTCCTGATGCCCGTCGGGGATGTTTTTTCCATTTCCGGTCGTGGCACGGTTGTCACCGGCAGGGTGGATCGGGGGATCATCAGGACCGGAGAGGAAGTTGAAATTATTGGTATCCGGCCGACGTTCAAAACGGTTTGTACCGGTGTTGAAATGTTCCGTAAAACCCTTGATGAAGGCCGCGCAGGTGACGATGTTGGGGTGCTGCTCAGGGGTACGAAGCGTGAAGAAGTCGAAAGAGGACAGGTTTTAGCAAAGCCGGGATCCATTACCCCGCATACCAAGTTCAATGCTGCCATCTACATCCTGACCAAGGAGGAAGGCGGTCGTCATACCCCGTTTTTCGCGGGCTATCGACCCCAGTTCTATTTCAGAACGACAGACGTGACCGGTGTTTGCACCTTGCCGGAAGGCGTTGAAATGGTCATGCCTGGCGATAATGTCAATCTTGAAATCCAACTCATCACCCCCATTGCCATGGAAGAGCAACTCCGATTTGCTATCCGCGAAGGTGGCAGGACGGTCGGCGCGGGTGTGGTCAGCAAGATTATTGAATAAAAATAAAAAAATTGATGTGACGGCGACAACAACCATGAAAGATCAAAAAATTAGAATTCGGCTCAAGGCGTATGACTATAAGCTGCTCGATCGCTCCGTTGAGGACATTGTTGAGACGGCCAAACGAACGGGCGCCCGCGTTGCCGGTCCTGTTCCGTTACCGACGGAAATCAACAAATATTGTGTCAATCGATCACCCCATGTGGATAAGAAATCGAGGGAGCAGTTTGAGATCAGAACGCATAAGCGATTGATTGATATTATTGAGCCGACCCAATCAACGGTGGATGCATTGATGAAACTGGATCTGTCGGCTGGTGTGGATGTTGAGATAAAATTATAGTTCAAATGATTATGGGAGATAAACGAGGGTTTATCTCCTGTCTTTTTTGAAAGCGGCCCCTCTGGTTGCAGACGGTGTGAAGATGATGGAAATGGGTATTATAGGTAGGAAACTGGGCATGACCCAGATCTTTTCTGACGAGGGCGTGGCAGTCCCTGTAACGGTCGTGGAGGCAGAGCCCTCCATTGTCATTCAGAAAAAAACGATGGCAACGGATGGCTACGAGGCCGTTCAACTCGGATATGGACGGATAAAACAGAAGAATGTCTCCAAGCCCCTTCAGGGACACTTCAAAAAAGCCGATAAGGGTAATTTTAGATTTTTGCGCGAATTTAAAACCGCCGCTGACGAGTACGTTGTTGGCCAGGAATTGATGGCTGATCTTTTTCAGGCGGGCGATTATGTTGATGTAGTCGGAACTTCCAAAGGGAAGGGGTTCGCCGGGGTCATCAAAAGGCACGGATTCAGCGGGGGGCGGGCCACCCACGGTTCCATGTTTCATCGGGCGCCCGGATCCATCGGCGCCAGTGCGGATCCATCCAGGGTCTTCAAAGGAAAGAAAATGCCCGGTCACATGGGTAGTGTGCGCAAGACCATACAGAACATGCTGGTTTGGGCCGTGAGGTCTGACCAGAATCTGATTCTGATCAAGGGATCCATTCCCGGCGGTAAAACGGGGATGGTTCTGATTAAGAAAGCGAAGAAGCGGGTTCGCAGTTAGGGCGGGAGTGATTATGCCGGTTTTGGATGTATACGATATCGATAATAAAAAAGTGTCACAACTCGAACTGAGCGATGCGGTATTTGGCGCTGAGGTGAACCCGGCTGCTCTTTATGAAACAGTCAGAATGCAGATGCTTTCACGGCGGTTGGGAACAGCGTCGACAAAGGAGAGAAGCGATATCCGTGGCGGCGGGAAAAAGCCGTGGCGTCAAAAAGGAACAGGTCGCGCCCGGGCCGGCACCAGCCGATCCCCGCTTTGGCGGGGGGGTGGAACAGTCTTCGGTCCGCATCCCAGAAGCTATGCTCTCAGAGTGCCGAAAAAGGTCAGAAAATTGGCGCTGATTTCCGCTCTGAGCATGAAAATGCAGGATCAGCGGATCATCGTATTGAGAGATTTTCCCTTGGAGGAAATCAAGACACGGAAATTTAAGGCAGTGTTTGACCGTTTTGGATTGAAGAAAGCCTTGTTTATCCTTGATCGATCAAATCCTATCCTGGAAAAATCCTCTCAGAATATCCAGGGTGTAAAACTGATTAGAGCAGAGGGAATCAATGTCTATGATCTGTTGAATCATGATCATGTGGTCTTTTTGGAACCCTCTGTGAAAATGATTGAAGGGGCGTTGACGTCATAATGGAATTGTATCATATCATAAAGAGAGCGCTCATTACTGAAAAGAGTGCCATCGCAAAAGATGAGGCCAACAAGTATATTCTTGAGGTGGATCCGAGAGCAAATAAGATTGAGATTGCCAATGCCGTGGAGAAGCTTTTTAAAGTCAAAGTGATGGACGTGCATGTGATGAACGTGGCAGGCAAAAAAAAGCGGACGGGAAAAATTGTTGGTCAGAAGCGCTCCTGGAAAAAGGCCATTGTCACCCTATTACCGGGCAATCGCATCGAAGTTTATGAAGGCGTATAGAGGAAAAGGATTGTAGGAATGGCGATCAGAAAATATAAACCCACATCACCGGGACGTCGATTTCAGACATGCTCTGATTTCAAGGAAATTACCACGAACGAACCGGAGAAAAGTCTTTTACGGCCGCTGAAGAAATCGGGTGGACGCAACAACTATGGAAGAATTACCAGCCGGCATATCGGCGGCGGTCATAAGCAGAAATACAGATTAATTGATTTTCGTCGCGATAAGGCCGACGTGCCGGGTAACGTGATCTCCATTGAATATGACCCGAACAGAACATCCAGGATCGCCTTGATCCGGTATCATGACGGCGAGAAACGATATATTATTGCCCCAAACAAGGTCGGCGTCGGGGATGTTGTGATCAGCGGAGACAACGCAGATATCAAGCCAGGGAATACGGTGCCCCTGAAAAACTTGCCATTGGGTTCCTTGATACATAACCTGGAGCTTAAAATCGGGCGTGGTGCTCAGATGATCAGAAGCGCAGGCACCTATGGACAGTTAATGGCCAAGGAAGAAGGATATGCGCAGGTCAGACTTCCCTCCGGGGAAGTGAGAAAAGTACTGCTGGCCTGCAAGGCTACCGTTGGTCAAGTTGGAAATATCGACCATGAAAACGTCAGTATCGGAAAGGCCGGAAGGACAAGATGGCATGGGAAGCGCCCCAAGGTCCGCGGGGTTGCCATGAATCCGGTCGATCACCCGATGGGCGGCGGAGAAGGCAAATCTTCCGGTGGACGTCATCCCTGTACGCCTTGGGGTGTGCCGACGAAAGGTCATAAAACAAGGACGAACAAGAGCACAGATAAATACATTGTGAAAAGAAGAGGTTAACGTGGCGCGTTCAGTCAAGAAGGGTGCATACATTGAGGAAAAGCTTCTTGAAAAGGTCAGGAAGGCAGAGCTTTCAGGAAATAAAAGTGTCATTAAGACGTGGTCCCGGCGTTCTACAGTGGTTCCTGAGTTAATTGGGCAGACGTTCGCCGTCCACAATGGCAAGAAATTTGTTCCGGTTTTCGTTACGGAAAACATGGTGGGACATAAACTCGGAGAATTTTCGCCTACGAGGACGTTCTACAGTCATGCCGGCGATCGAAAGTCTAAAGTACGCAGGTGATCTTTTAAAATTAAGATCATGGTTTGGAGTTTATAGGGATATGGAAGCAAAAGCGGTTGCCAAGTATATCAGGATGTCTCCGCAGAAGGCAAGACTCGTAGCGGATTTGGTCCGGGGGAAAAAGATTCAGGAGGCAGAGAGAATCCTGATGTTTACACGGAAGTATGCGGCGGGTGTGATTGGGAAAGTGTTGAAGTCCGCTGTCGCCAATGCCAAGCAGAATCCGAATATCGATGATACGATTCTTTACGTAAAAACAATTTTTGTGGATCAGGGACCATCATTGAAGCGGTGGCGGGCCAGGGCGCAGGGAAGAGCCGCCGCGATTAAGAAGCGAATGAGTCATATCACAATTATTCTGGATGAACAGTAAGCATTTGAGGAGGTGACAGTTTGGGGCAGAAGGTTAACCCAATCGGATTAAGGCTAGGCGGCATCAAGACATGGCAGTCGCTCTGGTTTGCCGACAAGCGCTATAAAGAGTTACTGCATGAGGATATCAAAATCAGGAAATACCTCAAGAAAAAATTATATCATGCCGGTATCTCCCACATCGATATAGAGAGAGCGGCAAATAAAGCCAAGGTCAACATCTATACGGCACGCCCGGGCATCATCATCGGCAAAAAAGGATCCGAAATCGATAAGCTCAAAAAGGATCTTGAAGAAAACGTCACCAAAAGCGACGTCATCATTAATATCCTCGAAGTGAGGAAGCCGGAGATTGATGCGCAACTGGTAGCAGAGAATATTGCCCTGCAATTGGAAAGGCGTGTTGCCTTTCGGAGGGCTATGAAAAAGTGTGTAACGTCAGCGCTCAAGTTCGGCGCGAAGGGTATCAGAGTCGGTTGCGCGGGCAGGCTGGGTGGGGCAGAAATGGCCCGCTCCGAGTGGTACCGCGAGGGGCGGGTGCCTCTGCATACCCTCAGGGCCGATATTGACTGCGGTTTCATTGAAGCCCACACCGCATACGGGCTGATCGGTGTGAAGGTGTTGATATTTCATGGAGAAGTCCTGCCTGTAAGAAAAGAAAAGGAAAAATAGGAAACTTCGTCCTTTAGAGGGATTCTTGGAGTAGATACTGGGGTTCGAATAATATGCTATCACCAAAGCGAGTTAAATATAGAAAGTTGCAACGGGGACGTATGGGCGGGAAGGCGATCCGGGGTAGCCAGATCACCTTTGGTGAGTTTGGCCTGCAAGCAACAGAATGCGGCTGGGTTACAGCCCGACAGATCGAAGCAGCGCGTATTGCCATGACACGCCATGTCAAAAGAGGCGGTAAAATATGGATCAGGGTTTTCCCTCACAAGTCCATTACCCGCAAGCCGGCAGAAACCCGGATGGGGAAGGGAAAGGGAGCGCCGGATGAGTGGGTGGCAGTGGTGAGACCCGGGTTTGTTCTTTATGAGATGGAGGGTGTGACCAGGGAAGAAGCCCGTGAAGCATTCCGGTTGGCGTCTCACAAACTATCCATATCCACGAAGTTTCTGACAAGGGAGTTGTCTGATGAAAATTAAGGAAATCAGAGATTTGAATGTGGACGAATTGAACCAGAAAGGCAGAGAAATGGCAGAGGAGATGTTTCGCCTGCGCCTGCGCCATACCACGGGTCAGTTGGACTCGACGGCCACGTTGAGCCGTGTTCGCAGGGAGATTGCCCGCATAAAAACGGTTCAGAGGGAAAAGGAGGTTCGCACGTAATCCATGGTTAATCGTGGCAACAAAAGGACCATCAAGGGAATTGTGGTCAGCAATAAAATGGATAAGACCATTGTCGTCCGAGCGGAGAGGTTGGTGAAACATGCGGTCTTTCACAAATATATCAGAAGCTATATGAAATACAAAGCCCATGATGAACAGAATAGTTGTCATGTTGGCGATAAAGTGATTATCGTTGAGTCACGTCCGCTAAGCCATGATAAGCGCTGGCGGATGCGCGAGATTCTCGAAAAAGCAAAATAGCGAAGAAGGCAGTCAGATAGGCGGGGTTTTTTATGATTCAGATGCAGACTGTTTTGAATGTGGCGGATAATTCCGGTGCAAAGAAGGTTGCGTGTATAAAGGTTCTGGGTGGTTCGAAAAGAAGGTATGCCGGCGTGGGGGATGTCATTGTGGTATCCGTGAAAGAAGCAATACCGAATTCGAAGGTAAAAAAAGGGGATGTCATGAAGGCCGTCATTGTGCGGACCGCCAAGGAAACACGTCGGCAGGATGGATCCTTTCTGAAATTTGACGATAACTCAGCGGTACTGATTAATAATCAACTGGAACCGGTTGGCACCCGAATCTTTGGGCCCGTCGCCCGCGAGTTGAGGGCGAAGCAGTTTATGAAAATCATCTCTTTGGCGCCAGAGGTTTTATAATAGGTTTGCGAGCCACGCCATAACACAACGGCAGGATAGCACAAAGGACTGAAAAGATGCAGAAAATGAAGTTGAAAAAAGGTGATGCCGTCAAGGTCACGACCGGTAAGGAAGCAGGAAAAACCGGTAAAATCATGAGAGTGATCGGCGAAGGACATAAGGTTATTGTAGAAAAGCTCAACTTTATTAAGAAGCATCAGCGACCCGATGCCCGGGGTAAAGGGGGTATTGTGGAGAAAGAAGCCGCCCTGCAGATTTCGAATGTAATGTTTCTGTGCAATAAGTGTGATACTGGTGTGCGGATCGGCTATAAAATTCTGGATGATGGAAAAAAAGTCCGTGTTTGCAGGAAATGCGGCGAAATCTTGGATACATAGGTCAGAAAATGGCAAGATTAAAAACATACTATGAGAAAGAAGTAGTACCAGCCTTAATCAAGGCCTTTCAATACAAGAATCGTATGGAAGTGCCAAAGATCGAAAAAATTGTCGTGAACATGGGCCTTGGCGAGGCGATTCAGAATATCAAGATTTTGGATGGAGCTGTCCAGGAACTTGCGACAATTACAGGACAAAAACCGGTCATTACAAAGGCCAGGAAATCCATTGCAACATTTAAGCTTCGGCAGGGGATGTCGATCGGGTGTTGTGTAACCCTGAGAAGCGATCGGATGTATGAGTTCTTTGATCGGCTGGTCAATGTGAACCTTCCCAGAGTCAGGGATTTCAGGGGCATTTCACCGAAATCTTTTGATGGAAGGGGCAATTTTGCCATGGGTCTGAAGGAGCAAATAATCTTTCCGGAAATTGACTATGATAAAATTGATAAGGTCAAAGGGATGAATATTGTGATCACCACCTCGGCGAGAACGGACGAGGAAGCCAGGCAGCTGTTAAGGCTCATGGGTGTACCCTTCAAACAATAAAGCCTGAACACAAAAAAGATTGGCACCAGGAGGCATAAGGTTTGGCAAAAAAATCATTAATCGCGAAGGCAAAAAGAACGGCAAAGTATCCAGTGCGGGCATACAATCGTTGCCCGATCTGCGGTCGGCCTCGGGCCTATTATCGAAAATTTGATATGTGTAGAATATGTCTAAGGAATCTTTCTTTAAAAGGTGAGATTCCGGGTGTCATTAAATCCAGCTGGTAGAGATAATTATCAAGGAGTCTTTTATGGGAATGACCGATCCGATTGCAGACATGCTGACCAGGATCCGAAATGCGAATCGAGGACATTTCAAGAGTGTAGACGTTTTGTTATCCCGCATGAATATTCAGCTTGCGGAAGTGCTGAAGAAAAATGGTTACATCGGCGGCTATGATACCAAAAAAGAGAGTGGCGGTTTCGGGATGCTGCGGGTCTATCTCAAATATGCGGATGCCAAGCGTACCGTCATTACCGATATCCAGAGAGTCAGCAAACCGGGACGGCGCATTTATGTAAAAAGCGAAAAAATACCAAAAATATTGAATGGATATGGTATCGCCATCCTTTCCACTTCCCGTGGAATTATGACGGACAAGGACGCCAGACAATTGAACGTCGGTGGCGAGATCCTCTGTAGTGTTTGGTAGATGGCGGCTGCAGAGCGTGCAAGATAAATGGAGATTCGTTCATGTCAAGAATAGGTAAGAAGCCCATCCTGATGCCGGCGGGTATCAAGATCATTCAGAATAACGCGAATCTAAGCGTGCAAGGACCCAAAGGGACACTTTCGCTGAAGGTTCCGCAGGGCATTGAGGTGGCTCTGGAGGATAAAACCATCGTTGTCAAAAAAACTTCAGACGACAGGAATGCCAGGTCCTATCATGGACTCGTGAGAACCCTGATTGAGAATATGGTGACGGGGGTGAGCGCGGGCTTCGAAAAAAAGCTGGAGATTTCCGGCGTCGGCTACCGAGCAGAAGCCAGCAGTGACAAGCTCAAGTTGGTGATCGGATATTCCAGCCCGTCGGAGTACATCATTCCGGATGGAATTGCTGTCAGGGTCGATAAGCTGGTGAATATCGTGGTATCCGGCATTGATAAGCAGTTGGTGGGACGCGTTGCTTCTGAGATCAGGGCCTTGCGGAAACCCGAGCCCTACAAGGGCAAGGGCATCCGGTATGCCGGTGAGAAGATCAGACGAAAAGTGGGTAAATCAGTCGGGAGCTAATCGTAAAAAACACCAGCGGGATGGATCAACAAAATGATCCTTAAGCTGGTGTTATCATATAAACGAGGTAGACCATTGGCATCGAAAAAAATTGAAAAGATCAGAGCGAAACGGGCAAAAAGGGTCAGGGCCAAGATGTTCGGGACGGATGCAAAGCCGCGTCTTTCCTTGTTCAGGAGCGCCAACCATATCTATGTGCAGGCCATTGCCGATGATGCACAAAAAACACTGGCAGAGGCTTCAACCGTGAGTAAAGATTTGCGGGAGACAATTGCTGGTTTAAAAAAAATGGAGCAGGCAAGGGAAGTCGGTAAATTAGTATCGAAACGACTACAGGCGATGGGCATAGAACAGGTCGTATTTGATCGGGGATACTATCTTTACCATGGGCGCGTGAAAGCGCTTGCGGACGCGGCCAGAGAAGCGGGATTAAAATTTTAGGATGGGTTTGGATTTCGCAGTGCGAAAGAAATGATGGCTGGAAAAGAAAAAATGGAAGAATTTGAGCTGATTGACAGAGTAATCGCGATTAACAGAACCGCCAAGGTGGTCAAAGGGGGACGGCGATTCAGATTCAGCGCCGTCGTGGTCGTTGGTGATGGCAGTGGTGCCGTCGGCGCCGGACTCGGTAAGGCTCATGAAGTGCCGGAGGCAATCAGAAAGGGAACGGAGCAGGCAAAAAAAAACATGACCAAGGTCGCTGTTTTGAACAGGACCATTCCCTATGAAATCATTGGTCATTACGGGGCCGGAAAGGTCCTGCTGAAACCGGCCTCTGAGGGAACGGGGCTGATTGCCGGTGGCGCCGTCCGGGCCGTGCTTGAGGTTGCCGGTGTGCACAATATATTGACCAAATGCCTCGGATCCCATAATCCGCACAATCTGGTTAAGGCTACCATTGATGGTCTCCGCCAATTGAAAGATCCGAAAGATATTGCCATGATGAGAGGAATGCGCCTCGCGGAAACAAAACGTGCTGAATAAAAGAGGTGGTTTGTGCGAAATAAACTCAGAATAACACTGATTAAAAGTTATATAGGACGGCCGGAGTCACAACGGAAGATTCTGATGGGGATGGGGCTTGGCAAACTGAATCGTGCGGTTTTGCTGGAGGATACCCCTGAGATCAGGGGGATGGTCAGGAAGGTTTGCCATCTGGTCTCCATGGAAGAAGTGAAGGGGAGTGAAATATGAATCTGAGTTCATTAAGGCCGCCGGCAGGTTCCCGGAAGAAGAGAAAAAGGGTTGGACGCGGGGATGGTTCCGGACATGGGGGGACATCCTGCAAGGGCGCCAAAGGTCAGAATGCCCGTTCCGGGGGCGGGACGAGACCCGGTTTTGAGGGGGGGCAAATGCCTCTGGCAAGAAGGCTGCCGAAAAGGGGATTTCGCAATATCTTCCGAAAGATTATTGTCGCTATTAATATCGAACAATTGAATAAATTTCCCGCAGGATCTGTTATTGATGCAGAGAGCCTCATCCGGGCCGGTCTCGTCAATAGAAAAAACGATGGGATCAAGCTGCTGGGTAAAGGGATCATTGATTATCCCCTCTCTGTAAAGGTGGACATGATCAGTCAGGGGGCCAGAACCAAAATTGAAGCCGCCGGCGGGACGATTATAGGGGTCATCTGATTTGTTAGACGGTCTAAAAAATATCTCCAAGATACCGGAGCTGCAGAAACGAATCATATTTACCTTTCTGATGCTTATCGTTTATCGCATTGGCGCTCACGTTACGACACCGGGGATAGACACTGCAGCACTGGCCGCTTTTTTTGCGCAAGCCAAGGGATCCTTGCTGGGTCTTTTTGACATGTTTGCCGGTGGCGCTTTAAGCAATTTGTCGGTTTTTGCGCTGGGGATTATGCCATACATCAGCGCTTCGATTATTCTGCAGTTGCTGACGGTCGCTTTTCCCTACCTGGAGAAATTATCTAAGGAAGGGGAGGCCGGCAGAAGAAAGATCACCCAGTACACGCGTTATGGAACGGTTATTCTCAGTATCATCCAGGGATTTGGAATTGCTGTCGGCCTGGAGAACATGGCTGGCCCGACGGGAGTGTCGATTGTCATCGATCCCGGCTGGGCTTTTAGAATGATGACGGTGATCACGCTGACTGCCGGTACAGCCTTTATCATGTGGGTGGGTGAACAGATCACGGAAAAAGGAATTGGTAACGGTATTTCCCTGATCATCTTTGCCGGGATCGTCTGTCGGGGACCGGAGGCGATCATCAATACGTTCAGCCTGATGTCTTCAGGCGAGATGGGGATTTTTTCCATTCTCATCCTGAGCGTCATGATGGTTGGAGTGGTGGGCGTCATTGTGTTTGTGGAAAGCGGTCAGCGGAGGATTCCGGTTCAATATGCAAAGCGGATTGTGGGAAGAAAAATGTACGGTGGTCAAACAACCCACCTGCCATTGAAAGTTAATACGGCAGGGGTGATCCCGCCCATTTTTGCGTCGTCCATCATCATGTTTCCCGCTACCATTGCGAATTTTATTCCCCATCCCTGGATGAAGTCCATCGCCAATGCCCTGGTACCGGGACGCGTCGGTTATGAACTGCTCTACATTGCCTTTATTGTTTTTTTCTGTTACTTTTATACGGCGGTGACCTTTAATCCTGTTGATGTGGCTGATAACATGAAAAAGTATGGCGGCTATGTACCTGGCATCCGGCCGGGAAAGAAAACCGCTGATTATATTGATGATGTCCTGACAAAGCTGACATTCAGCGGCGCGATTTATGTTTCGGCAGTCTGTGTGCTTCCCAGTATTCTGATCAGTTATTTTAACGTTCCTTTTTATTTTGGGGGAACGGCACTTTTAATCGTTGTCGGTGTCGCACTCGACACGGCGGGACAGATCGAAACGCATCTGTTGACGAGACAGTATGAAGGATTTATGAAGAAGGGGCGAATTGCCAAACGACGGTAAAAGACGCCTTCAGAGGGAAGGGTTATCGTGAAATGATTATCCTCAAGCGACCTGAGGAGATCGAGAAAATAAGGACGAGCAACGTTATTGTCGCGGACATACTGAGGGAGCTGAAAGAAAAAATAAGGCCTGGCATCTCGACCCTCGATCTTAACCGCTATTCCGAGGAGATGGCCAAGAAAAGAGGGGCCAAACCCGCATTTAAGGGATATCGTGGTTATCCTTTTGCTCTTTGTACATCAGTCAATTCGGAAGTCGTCCATGGCATGCCGTCCACTCGGGTGCTTAAAAGCGGAGATATCGTCAGCCTTGATTTCGGCGCCCACCATCAAGGATATTACGGGGATGCCGCCATTACCGTACCCGTCGGCGAAGTCACCCCGGAAACCCTGTTGTTGTTGCAGACGACGGAACAGAGCCTTTATGATGGAATCCTTCAGGCTCGAGCGGGAAACAGATTGGGTGATATTTCCGCGGCCGTACAGAACCGGGTTGAAGCGGCAGGATTCTCCGTCGTCAGGGACTTTGTCGGCCATGGGATCGGCAGAAACCTGCATGAAGAACCGCAAATTCCAAATTATGGGGTAAGCGGCCGCGGGATTGAGTTAAAAAGCGGAATGGTCCTTGCCATTGAACCCATGGTAAACGCAGGGACATACAAGGTCAGGGTCCTTTCCGACGGGTGGACCGTCGTTACCGCAGATGGTCGATTATCGGCCCATTTTGAGCATACGGTGGCCATTACAAAAGAAGGTCCGGTTATCCTGAGCTTAGGGAATTGAAAACAGGGATATTTGATGGCAAAAGAAGAGCCGATAGAAGTTGAAGGGCGTGTTATTGAACCCTTGCCGAACGCTATGTTTCGCGTGGAACTAGATAATGGGCATCGTGTTCTTGCTCATATTTCAGGAAAAATGCGTATGCACTTTATAAAAATACTACCGGGAGACAAGGTAACGATTGAGTTGTCGCCCTATGATTTAACCCGAGGCAGGATTGTCTACAGAACGAAATGATCAGGCGAACAGATGCACCGGGTGACACAACCCTGGCCCATGGCAGTTCGCATTCGGTTTGAGGAGCAGACATTATGAAAGTGCGGTCTTCCGTAAAAAAAATATGTGACAAGTGTAAAATTGTCAAACGATGCGGCGTATTGAGAGTCATTTGTGAGAATCCCAAGCACAAGCAGCGACAGGGATAGAAGCGGTTTATTTAACCAGGAGGATGGCAGGTGGCAAGAATTGCAGGGGTGGATTTACCCAAAAACAAAAGAATGGAGATTGCGCTCACCTATATCTATGGTATAGGACGGTCAAAATCTAAAGACATTCTTCAAAAGGCAGGTGTCAATACAGATACGAAAACAGATCACCTGGCTGATACAGAAATCACCGCAATCAGAAATGTTATCGATAAGGAACATAAGGTTGAGGGTGATTTGCGTCGTGATATATCCATGTCCTTGAAAAGGTTGATGGATATCGGCACCTATCGGGGACTGCGGCACCGTAAGGGGCTTCCCGTGAGGGGCCAACGGACAAGTACCAACGCCCGGACGCGAAAAGGACCCCGGCGGTCCATTGCAGGAAAAAAGAAATAAATCGCAGGTAAGCATCGGGAGGATCAATGGCTAAGCCAGTCAGAAAGACAGGGAAGAGAAAAGAGAAAAAGAATATCACCGAAGGGGTTGCCCATATTCAATCGACTTTTAACAACACGATTGTCACCATCACGGACATGGGCGGCAATGTGATTGCATGGGCATCGGCCGGAATGCAGGGATTCAAGGGGTCGCGAAAAAGTACGCCCTTTGCCGCACAAATGGCGGCGGAGGATGCCGTCAAGAAAGCGAAGGAGCATGGTTTACGAAGTGTCCAGGTGTATGTGAAGGGGCCGGGTTCAGGGCGTGAGTCTGCCCTTCGGTCTCTCCAGTTGGCTGGATTGAATATCAGCCTGATCCGGGACGTCACCCCTATTCCCCATAATGGATGTCGCCCCCCGAAGCGGCGAAGGGTATAAGTCATTAGACGGTTAATTGAATAATAATTATAACGTTTTGAAGGTGGAGTTCATTCAGGGAGGCATTTTTGGCAAGATATAGAGAATCCGTATGTAGGTTGTGCCGTAGGGAGGGACTGAAGCTGTTTCTTAAGGGAGATCGATGCTACAGTGAGAAATGTGCCTTTGAACGGCGGAGTTATGCTCCGGGCGAACACGGACAGATGCGGAAAAAGCATTCTGATTATGGTGTCCAGTTAAGGGCCAAGCAAAAGCTTAAGAGAATGTATGGCCTATTGGAAAAACAGTTCCGGGGTTATTTTGAAAAAGCGGACCGTCAAAAAGGAATCACGGGGACCAACCTGCTGGTATTCTTGGAGAGACGCCTCGATAACATGGTGTTTCGTATGGGATTTGCCAATTCAAGGAACGAAGCGCGGCAGCTTGTCAGGCATAATCACTTTACAGTGAGCGGCAAGCCGGTGAATATCCCCTCTTTCTTGGTCAGGATGGGCGATGACATCCAGGTCCGGGAGGGCAGCAGGAAAGTGGAGCGGATTCTGGATGCCGTAGGAACCGTTGCCAGGCGCGGCGTACCCCCATGGCTTGAACTGGACAAGGAAAACTTTAAAGGTACGGTAAAAGTCCTGCCGACGCGGGACGAATTGACCATGCCGGTTCAGGAACAATTGGTTGTTGAGCTTTATTCGAAATAAAATGATCAACGCAAAAAAAGCCGCATCTGGACCCGAAGGGTAGGGAATTGAAATTATGCAAAGAAATTGGCGCAGTATGATAAGACCGAAGCGGATCGAGATTGATGAGGCAACTCATACGCGTTTTTATGGGGAGTTCATTTGTCAGCCTTTGGAGAGGGGCTTCGGCATTACATTCGGTAACGCGCTGAGAAGGATTCTGCTGTCCTCTATTCAGGGCGCGGCAATTGTATCGGTCCGGATCGATGGTGTTGTCCATGAATTTTCGACGGTTGCCGGTGTGAAGGAAGATGTGGCCGATATCATTCTCAATCTGAAAGGTGTTCGTCTCAAGCTGCACCAGGATGGGCCGCGGGTCGTGCGACTGGATACATCCAAAGAGGGTGTGGTGACGTCCGCCGACCTTATTTGCGATGCGACGGTAGAGATTCTGAATCCTGACCATCATATCGCTACTCTGTCCGGGGAGGCTCCTCTCAAGGCGGAGATGGCGGTCAAAATGGGCAAGGGTTATGTCCCGGCAAGGAATGAGAGAGACTACGATCAACCTGAGGGGACGATCAATATCGACGCTGTATTTTCACCCATTAAAAAGGTCAATTATACGGTGACCCATGCCCGGGTCGGACAGATTGCCGATTACGACAGGCTCATCATGGAGATCTGGACGGACGGCAGTGTCTGGCCGGAAGACGCTCTCGCCTTTGCGGCCAAAATATTGAAGGACCAGCTGGACATCTTTATTAATTTCAATGAAACCGAAGAGCAGGGGGAGCAGCCGGATCTTAAGGAAGAGGATACCATTAATGACCACCTGCTGCGGCATGTGGATGATCTGGAACTGTCGGTCAGGTCAGCCAACTGCCTGAAAAACGCAGGGATTAATCTCATCGGCGAGCTTGTTCAAAAGACAGAAGCAGAGATGCTGAAGACAAAAAATTTCGGCCGGAAGTCTCTGAACGAGATCAAGGACATCCTGCAGGAGATGGGTTTGAGTTTCGGCATAAAGCTGGACTTCCCACCCTGGAACAAGGATGAGGCAATGGACGATTCGGGAACCGCGGCAGGGTAATAACAGGAAGGACCGTTTACAGGAAAGGAAGATGATCAATGCGTCACGGAAAAGCAGGAAGTAAGCTCGGCAGGACATCAAGTCACAGAAAAGCCATGCTGAGAAATATGGTTACTTCCTTTTTGAAATATGAGAAGGTCAAGACAACCGATGTCAAGGCAAAGGAACTGAAAAAGGTTGCTGAGCAAATGATTACCCTGGGAAAGCGGGGGGATCTCCATGCCAGAAGGCAGGCCTTGGCCTTTGTCAGAGATCCCGCGGTTGTAGGGAAGCTGTTCAGCGAGCTGTCAGAGCGGTATCGTGAGCGGGCAGGAGGATATACGAGAATCATGAAGATGGGATATCGAACAGGCGATAATGCGCCCCTGTCCATCATAGAGTTTATTGACGCCGTACAAAGGCAGAAGCCCAAGAAGAAGGCTGCTCCGGCAGCATCATAGTCCCCCGGATGTGAGAAGGGGGTAAAGGATCATCCCCGAACCCGAGCATGGGATCGTTTATAAAGGCAGGATTTCAAAATCCTGCCTTTTTTATTTGGCAACTTTTAGTCATTTTTTCTTGTTTTTTTCGATTAAAAGATATATTTTCGGCCGGAAACGGTTAACGGCATGTATTGTCTTTCTAATTATGTAAAACGTCGTGAAGGAGGTCATTATGGCGGAAGAAAAAATTGGTGAGGTGGTAAAGTTTTTTGCAAAGCCAAGCGTAGCGGCAGTCAAGATCACCGAGGGTGAACTGCAGGTCCAGGATACAATCAAGATATTTGGTCATACCACCGATGTGACCCAGGTCATTGATTCCATGGAAGTCAATAACCAGAAGGTTGACAAGGCCGTGGCCGGCGACTATATCGGGATTAAGGTTGCCGATCGTGTTCGTCCGGGGGATGAAGTTTTCAAGGTTATTCCCTGATCGGTTTTTTAATTTTAAAGATCTAAGCCATGGGTTGAATGGTGATTCAGCCGGCCCATGGCTTTTTTGTCTCAAGCAGGCAGCATCGAATTGACGGGGCCGTAACACCGATGGATCCTCTCGCATATCTGGGTGATTTAAGCAGCCGGCCCATCCGATTGGGGCTTGCGCCCCTGCGTCGCCTGCTCGTCCGGATGAAGCATCCTGAAAAAAAATATGCGAGCATGATCATTGGCGGGACCAACGGCAAGGGATCCATCGCCGCGATGGCTGCCGCCATGCTTACCGCCGGCGGTTTCCGTGTGGGGCTTTATACCTCGCCGCATCTTCTGGATATCCGGGAACGGATTCGGATTGATGGACGCATGATTGCCATGAAAGATCTGCGGGCATGCGCGGGTGAGATCAAGCGGCGCCTGCAAGAGGATCTCTCCTATTTCGAATTTCTTACGGCCTTGGCCTTTCATTATTTCGATCAACAGCGCGTGAATGTTTCCGTCCTGGAGGTGGGGATGGGAGGAAGGCTGGACGCAACGAATGTTGCCGATCCCGCCGTTTCGGTGATTTCGAATATTTCCCTGGATCATCGTCAGTATCTGGGAATGAAGATCGAGCAGATTGCCCGGGAAAAGAGCGGGATCATCGGAAGCGGCGGCTGCTGTCTTACCGCCGCCAGGCAAAAACAGGTTGTCGGAATTTTAGAGGAGGCCTGTCAGAAGAAACAGTCCCGCTTTTTCAGAGTAGGCGATGAGATCAAAACCAGGAGGCAGGCCGGTGGCGGTTTTTCATTCCGGGGCCTGGGCAAGCGTTACGATCATCTTTGCTGTCCGCTCAGGGGAAGGCATCAGATTGACAATGCCGCTTTGGCGGTGGGTGCGGTGGTGCTTCTTGCCGGGCATGGTTTTGTCGTGGAAGAGGAGGCCATTCGCCGGGGACTCAGAGAAACGCAATGGGAGGGACGCCTGGAAACCCTTCGGGAGCGCCCGACGGTTCTCGTTGACGGGGCCCATAATCCGGCGGGCATTTCCAGCCTCTGTGCCGCCTTGAAAGATGAATTTTGTTACCGCCGCCTGACCGTGGTTTTCGGTGTTCTTGAAGACAAGGATCACCGGACCATGTTGAAGAGACTGGCGCCGCTGGCGGATCGCCTGATCCTGACTCGACCGGAAAGTGAGAGATCCCTGTCTCCGGCGGTGATCCTGCAGGCGGCCCGTCAATATTACCGGTGTGCCGAGGTGATTGAACAGCCGGAGCAAGCCTTGCGAGTGGCGTTGACCACGGCCGATCCGGATGACCTGATCTGCGTGACCGGCTCCCTTTATCTGGTTGGCGCCGTCAAAAGGTTTTTTAAAGAACGATGTGGCGTATCATGAACCCCAGAACGGGCCTATCTCTAATCCTCCTGTTCCTCCTGGTGCTTCAGGCGGCGCTGGGTTTTAGCGCCGAGAACCAGGCGCTAAGCGATTCGTCCGGTGATCCCGTGAAGATCGAAGCGGACAGTATTGCCTATGATTATGAAAAGGATACCTACCATGCCGCGGGGCATGTGGTCATTACCCATGTAAAAGGCATTTTAACAGCCGATCACGTCTTTCTGGAAAAAGGCCGTGATCGGGCCCGGGCGGAAGGCAATGCCATACTCAGGAGCGGTCAGGACACCCTGGAAGGGGACAGAATCGACTTTGACATCAGGCACAAGACCGGCATTGCCTATCAGGGGCGGGCATTTATGGCACAGAATCATTTCTATCTGACCGGTGACCGCATTGAGAAGACCGGAGAGTCCAGCTATGTGGTGAATGGCGCCAAAGTGACAACCTGCGACGGACCGTCTCCGGATTGGCAGTTGACGGGCGACAAACTCGATGTCACGGTGGAAGGATACGGCACGCTGAAACATACAAAGTTCCTCGCAAAGGGCATGCCGGTTCTGTATGTCCCCTATCTTATCTTTCCGGCTAAAACCAGGCGTCAATCCGGCGTGCTACCCCCTTATTTTGCCTTTTCCGACAGTAAACTGGGGATGGATGTGGAGGTTCCTTTTTTCTGGGCCATTTCCGATGATATGGATGCGACGCTCTATCAGCGCTATATGGATAGACGGGGATACAAACAGGGGGTCGAATTCCGCTACTTTACCAGTCCCAATAACTTTGGCACGTTTTATGGCGATTTTATGAATGATTCCGGCCGTGTGACCGAGACGGCCGGAGGCATCAGCCGGGACTGGCAATCGGATCATCAGCGATGGTCCCTATATCTGAACCATCAAACCAATTTCGATCCCAGTTTTACTTTCCGGACGGACATCCGGAAAGTATCGGACAGTTGGTATTTCAAGGATTTCGCCTCCAATAACTATTATCTAAACAATTATGCCGCAACAGAAGCGCAACGGTTCCGGAAAGTGTCCTTTGTGGGCGATGCGGCCCTGGGCTCTCTGGAATCAACCGCCCGGCTGGTGAAAAACTGGTCTTTATACAACCTCACCGTTTTGGGCAGTTATACGGACAATTTCGCCGCTCCTTCCAACGATGCCACCCTGCAGAGATATCCGGAGGCAACCCTGACGGGGATCAAGCACCCCCTCTTCGGGTCGCCGGCGAATTTTGAATTTACCACCACCTATGATTATTATTACCGGGACGCCGGGCAGAAGGGGCATTCCTACGAACTCAAACCCACCCTGTCGCTTCCGGTCAACCTCGGCGGCTATGGAAAGCTGACACCGGCCTTCACCCTTATTGAGAATCTGTGGCAGCGGGAGGATCAACAGCCGGATCTGTTGGACAAGCAGGGAAACAGGAATACATATTTCGCCTCATTGGGGCTGAACTCAGAAGTAAGTCGGGTTTTTGACGTCGGTGGCCAGACGGTGGAGAAAATCCAGCATAGCATCCGGCCGGAGCTGTCTTATACCTATGTTCCCAATGTGAAACAGACGAACCTGCCTGATTTTATTGGGTCCGTCGGCGAGCAGCAAACCATTGCCTATGCCTTGACCAACAGCTTCATGGCCCGATGGAAAGACAAGGACGGCAAAAAGAATTACCGTGAATTTCTCCGTCTCAAATTGGCGCAGACATATGACATCATCGAGTCGAACAGGGATGTCGCCGCGACCGGCATTATGCGCAAGGGGTTCGGCGATATTGTGCTGGAAGCGGATTTTACGCCCTTTCAATATCTTTCCTTTGCGGCCAGGAATAAATACAGTGTCGGCGCGACCACCTGGAGCCAGGCCAACTATGATTTATCCTTCAGTGATGCGCGGGGTGATACGGCTGTTCTTGGTTATCGTTATACTCAGAATTCCATTGAAGAAATCAACCTCAATCTGAAGGCAGTGATAACGAAAGCCTTTGATCTCACCTATAATCATAGGCGCAATCAACTGATCCAGAAAGACTTGGAAAAGAGCCTGAGTCTAAGCTATCATCGGCAATGCTGGAATGTGGAATTCAGTTATGCCGAGAAATTGAATACCACCATCAATCTTTACGGCATTACCACAGAGGGCGATAAGCTTGACCGGACCTACATGGTGACCTTTTCTCTGTATGGCCTGGGAAAGGTCGGGAAATAGTGAACCCATTGTCCTGTATTTTCATGACAGACTCTGCGCCATGAAAATATTTAATTTTCTATGCAGGTTTTTTCTTGACAAAGGATCGAAAATTGCGTAATTTCCACAGTTCAATTCAAGGGATTGGTGGTCTATGAAAACATTTCAGGCAAAAAAGGAAAACGTCGAGAGAAACTGGTATGTTGTCGATGCGGAGGGTAAAGTCCTGGGCCGGCTGGCCAGTGAAATTGCAAAGCGGCTTCGCGGCAAGGACAAACCCGTTTATACGCCTTATGTGGATACCGGAGATTTTGTAATTGTTGTTAATGCCGGCAAAGTCCATCTGACCGGTAAGAAATTAACGGACAAGATGTATTACCGTCACTCCGGCTATCCGGGCGGTATAAGGCAAATGGCCGCAGGGAAAATGCTTGAAGAAAAACCGGCAGAGGTATTGCGTCTTGCCGTCAGAGGCATGCTTCCGAAAAATTCTCTGGGCCGGGCGATGTTGAAAAAGCTGAAAATTTATACGTGCAGTGATCACGGCCACGCGGCGCAATGCCCGCAACTTTTGAAATTATAAGAGGAATCGCAAAAGACGGGAACAACAGGATCGGATAATCCTGGTGATGGGGAGAATGAGATGACTGATAAACGCTTTTATGCCACGGGAAAGAGAAAATGCGCCATTGCGAGAGTGTATATGAAGGAAGGCAGCGGCCTTTTGACAATCAATAAAAGGAATTTTGATGATTATTTTACACGGGACAGCCTGAAGATGCTGATCCAGCAACCCCTTGAGATGACCGGAAACAAGGACAAATTCGACTTCTTCATCAATGTCTGCGGCGGCGGCGTTGCTGGACAGGCAGGTGCAATCAAACATGGAATCTCCAAGGTTCTGATGGAATATGATCTGACATTGCGTGCGGCCTTGAAAAAAGCGGGATTCCTTACCCGGGATTCCCGGATCAAGGAAAGAAAAAAGTATGGTCAGCCCGGGGCGAGGAAACGATTTCAGTTTTCAAAACGATAAACTTAATCAGGGGGGCTGCGGCCTCCCTTTTTTTTGCACGATTGCGTCTTCTAGAAAAATTCATGGGGAAGGACGCGATAAGGAGATGAATGATGGTCAAGGTCGGTGTTTACGGAGCCAGCGGGTATACTGGCCAGGAGCTTTTAAAGCATCTGCTCTTTCATCCGGCGGTGGCGGTTGTTGCCATCACGTCGCGCCGGTATGCGGGACTTCCGCTTGAAGATGTCTATCCTGCTTTTCAAGGCTTAACGAATCTCTCTTTTATGAACGCTTCGCCCGATGAGGTGGCCTGTTTGGCGGATGTCGTTTTTTTAGCGCTTCCCCATGGGGTTTCCATGACTGTGGCCCCGGCGTTTATGGCAGCCGGTAAGAAAGTGATCGATCTGAGCGCCGATTTTCGGCTGCGGGATGTCGGCGGCTATGAGCAGTGGTATGGAAAGCATGCGGCGCCGCAATTGCTGACGGAGGCGGCTTACGGCATTCCTGAACTGTATCGTGAGACGATCCGGAAAGCCGGTCTGGTTGCCAATCCCGGATGTTATCCCACCAGTGTGATCCTGGGGCTCGCCCCCATACTCAAGGCGGGCTGGATTGATACAGCGTCCATCATTGTCGATGCAAAGTCAGGGGTCAGCGGGACCGGGCGGGAACCACAGGTCACATCCCTGTTCTGCGAAGTCAACGAGGGTTTCAAGGCCTATAAAGTGGGCGGCCAGCATCGCCATATACCCGAAATGGAACAAGAACTCTCCATCCTGGCCGGGCGCGAGATCATGATTTCTTTTACGCCCCACCTGCTGCCGGTCAACCGGGGCATTTTAAGCACGATTTATGGATCGCTGCAGCGAGACACGACAACGGCTGAATTGACAGATCTCTATCGGCATTTTTACCAGGATGAGACATTCATAAGAATTTGCAAGCCCGGTACTTTTCCAAATATATCTTCTGTTTGCGGGTCGAATGGCTGTGATATCGGGGTAACTGTCGATCAAAGAACAAAACGGATCATTATTCTGTCGGCCATTGATAACCTGATC
The DNA here is from genome assembly GCA_026388595.1 of Deltaproteobacteria bacterium. Taxonomy (GTDB): domain Bacteria; phylum Desulfobacterota; class Syntrophia; order Syntrophales; family Fen-1087; genus JAPLJM01. The sequence goes on along the minus strand of JAPLJM010000045.1, from coordinate 656 downwards.
AAAGGGGCGGCAGGTCAGGCCATTCAGAACATGAACCTCATCTGCGGGTTGAGCGAAGAAGCGGGATTGACCAGAATCTCCCGTTTTCCATGACAACCGTTAACGCCGGCGCTTTACACGGCCTTGTTGCCGTTTCATTATTCGAGAAATTTGCATGATCGCTGAAAAATGGTTCGCAAGCGGCGAATCAAATGTTTTCCGCCTTTCCAGAGAGGATGCTAACGGTTTTTAATATATCATGATTACACCTGATCATCTTCTTAGCGGAAAAGATTTTTGAGACGCGACGAAGCCATTTTTCAAAGGTCTCTGTTCTTCTATTGCTAACGGGAGGCGCCATGACCATTAAATTATACAATACACTCACCCGGAAAAAAGAAGAATTCCAGCCGATCCAAGACGGGAAAGTCGGAATCTATGCCTGCGGAATTACCGCCTATGATGCCTGTCATGTCGGTCACGCCCGTTCTGCGGTTGTGTTTGACATGATCACAAATTATCTCCGGTACCGGGGATTCGAAGTGACCTATGTCAAAAACTTTACCGATGTGGACGACAAGATCATCCAGAAAAGCAATGCGGCAGGAGTCGGCATTGCGGATATCTCCGAGCGTTATATCCGCGAGCACAATGAGGATATGGACCGGCTCGGTGTG
>JAPLJM010000385.1 GCA_026388595.1 Deltaproteobacteria bacterium | reverse complement strand
GGCGGCCACAAATGCGATCAGTTCCGTGGCGCTAACCGTGTGGCCCTTCTTAAGGACGCAAACGGCCTTGACGGCCTCTCCCCAATCCGGATCGGGAACGCCAATGACACACGCCTCGGCAATCGCTGCATGGGAAAGGATGGCCTTTTCCACCTCCGCCGGATAGACATTCTCGCCGCCTGGCTTGATGAGTTCCTTCTCCGGTTTCCGGCCGGCATACCAGAGGAAACCTTCATCGTCCAGGCGTCCCAGATCGCCCGTGTGATGCCAGCCGTTGCGGAAGGTGTATTTCGTTTCTTCCTCCAGATTCCAATAGCCACGGAAGACGGCGGGCGAGCGGACGCAGATTTCTCCCGGCGTTCCGGGGGGCACTTCCCCGCCATGATCGTCGCAGAGGGCGACCCTGGTCATAATGGCCGGTCGGCCGATGCTGCCCGGCTTTTCGCGGTAATCGCCCCCGGAGACGGGCATGGCTTCCGTCTGCCCGTAGAGGCTGTAGAAGACAGCCCGGGGATTTGTCTTCAGGAAACGTTCGATCGTATCGGGACCGTCCACGCCGCAGGCGACGCGCAGGCTCGCCATGCTGCTGATGCCTTGCTCCTGAGCGTCGAGAAGGGAGGTGAGCATGGGAGGGAAGGTCACGAAAAACGAACCCGCTTCCTTCTCGATCAGCCGCAGAACGGACGGGGGATCGAAGCGCTCCACCAGGACGTTCTTCCCACCCTGGTGCATGACCGACAGGGTCATGGCCAGGCCTCCGATATGAAAGAGGGGCAGGAAGCCGATGTAGCTGTCACGGCTGTCGATGCGGAGCAACTGGGCGATCTGAAGGCCCGCGGCCGCCAGGTTGGCCTGGCTGAGAACGCAACCCCGGGGCTTGCCGCTCACGGCCGCCGTATGGATGATCATGAAGGGGGTGTCGCCGGACAGGTTGAGCGGCGCTGTCACCCGATCGGTTTCCTCTTCCCGGCAGAGGGTATCAAAGGGGAGGCAGTCCCCGTCCGTCTCGTCCGCCCGAAAGGTATAGCGCCTTTGGATAGAGCCTGTCCGGGCGGCGGCATTCTTCGCCGTCTCTCCATATTCCCTGCTGTTGAAGAGATGCCGTGGCGTCGTGTCATTGAGGATATAGGCGATCTCATCCTCTCCCAACCTCCAATTCACAGGCACGACGATGGCGCCGATCCTGGCCGCTGCGCCGCAAAGGATGAGAAAGTCGGCTTCATTGCCTGCAAGGATGGCGATCCGGTCGCCCGCGGCCGTCCCTTCCTGGCGAAGACCGGTGGCATATTGGTCGCAGAGCTTTCGGTAGGCGCCGAAGGTGATGCGGCGCACGCCGCAGACCACCGCTTCCCTATCGGGATACAGCGTGGCGTTGCGGACGATCATATCGTAAAGCGTAAAATCGGGGTCGTTCATTATCTTCCTTTCCGGGAGTAATTCATTATAACAATCAACCTTGTTCATCCGGGCATGCTGCTCTGAGAGTTGTGTCAATCTGCAAGGGGCAGCCAGATGATATCGACACAAATCCCCATAGGTGAAAGAGACCTCTTTCAAAAACCAAGTTGTTCCTAACATAGATATGCGCCCTGTTCAAATCAAGTTTGACGCCGTCGCAAAAGAAATCAGGTGGGGCCCTTTCATTTTGCCCCACCCGATTATTACTGATGCCTGACTGCGGATGATCTCAGACGGTCTATGTCATTGATGACATAATGTTTTTCGCCTTGACAATTCCAGTTCTCCCATTTACTATTCATCCAGGTTCTCCATCATACAATCACTCCGCCTTGACCTGTCGGGAGAAGCTTCTCATGTACGGATATCGTTCAAGGGTTTCTGGGGTTTACGTATCGACCACAACAGCGTATCTTTTTCTGGCCGCCTCGGGATTTATACCAGCAGCCGCCAATGTGTGTCTTCATCATATAACCAAATATAACCAATAATATAGGAGGTGACTATGGACAAGATTCTCAGGATCGATATGGGGGCCGAGGGTGGTCCCAAAGCGAAGGAGACAGGTCTCGACGCCTATTCCGGTCTGGGGGGAAGGGCGTTGACATCATCGATCGTGGCCGGTGAGGTGCCGCCTTTATGTCATCCTCTCGGGGCGGAAAACAAGCTGGTTATTTCCCCCGGGCTCCTTTCGGGAACGGGTGCCGCCATGTCGGGACGCATCTCCATCGGCTGCAAGAGCCCCCTCACCGGCGGCATCAAGGAATCCAATTCAGGAGGGCAGGCGGCGCAGGTACTGGCAAGGCTGGGTTACGCGGCCATCGTTCTGGAGGGCAAGCCCCCGGGTGATAGCCTTTACAAAGTCTTCATTAACAAGGATGGTGTCAAGATTGAGGCGGCCGCAAGCCTGCGGATGCTTCCCAATTATGACCTCATCGACAAAATGAAGGAACAATACGGCGATAAGATCGCCTGCATCTCCATCGGTCCCGCCGGAGAGATGAAACTTTCCGCTGCTTCGATCGCCTGTACGGACCCGGAATTGAGACCCACCCGCCATGCCGGGCGCGGAGGCGTCGGGGCGGTCATGGGGGCAAAAGGCGTCAAGGTCATCGTCCTCGATGACACAGGTCTCAAGGCCCGCCCGCCCAAGGACCTGGAAAAATTCCGAGCCGCCAACAAGATATTCGTGGCGGGTCTTTCCAGCCACCCCGTAACCGGCCAGGCCCTTCCGGCATACGGCACCAACGTGTTGACCAATATCGTCAATGAGGCCGGGGCCTATCCTGCTTACAACTTCAAGGACGGACAGTTCCCGGGCGCCTCCAAAATCAGCGGTGAGACGTTTGCCGAACTGGAGACGCAGCGGGGCGGCAACCCGACTCACCACTGTCATCGGGGCTGCGTCATTCGCTGCTCCGGAATCTTCAATGACAAGAACGGCAAGTTCCTCACCAAGCAGCCCGAGTATGAGACGGTCTGGGCCCACGGCGCCCATTGCGGCATCGACGACCCCGATGCCATTGCAATGCTCGATTTCCTGGACGACAATTACGGTGTTGACACCATTGACATGGGGGTAGCAATCGGACTCGCCATGCAAGCCGGCGTTGCCAAATTCGGGGACGCCGAGGCCGCCATCAACCTGGTCAAGGAAGTCGGCAAGGGAACCCCGCTGGGAAGAATCCTTGGAAGCGGCGCCGCGATTACGGGCAGGGTCTTCGGGGTGGAAAATGTTCCCGTTGTGAAAGGACAGGCGCTGCCTGCCTATGACCCGAGAGCGGTACAGGGTATCGGTGTCACCTATGCCACGAGTCCCATGGGCGGAGATCACACGGCCGGCTACAGCATCGCGACCAACATCCTGAAGAGCGGCGGGTATGTCGATCCCCTCAAGCCCGAAGGCCAGGTGGAACTCTCCCGAAACCTGCAGATTGCCACCGCCGCCATCGACTCCACGGGGATGTGTCTGTTCATCGCCTTTGCCGTTCTGGATCAGCCGGAGACCTTCCAGGCGCTCATCGACCTTCTGAATTCATTCTACGGCCTGGAGCTGAACGCGGGCAGCGTTACGGACCTGGGCAAGAAAGTTCTGACGGTGGAGCGTGAGTTCAATAAGAAAGCCGGGTTCACAAAGGAGCATGACCGCCTGCCGCGCTACTTTTACACCGAACCCGTCGCTCCCCATAACATCACCTTCATGGTCAAGGATGAGGAGATGGACAAGCTGTTTGACTGGTAAATGTCAGCTTGCCATAGAAGCATAATCCGTCAACCGGGAGGGTTCGCATCACCACCGTGAGCGAAACCCTCGCCGGACCCGGCGTAAGCCATTTCTTTCATCGCAGGCAAAAGACCGAAGATAAAACCTTTATGAAAATTACTGTAAAACTCTTTGCCTCTTTACGAAAAGACCGTTTCGCCATCGAAAAACGGGAATACAATCCAGGACAAAGCGTTCGGGACGTGCTTGCCGGCCTGGACATTACGGAAGGGGAAGCGGCGATCCTCTTCATCAACAGTCGTCATGCCGATCCAGCAACCATCCTGAATGAGGGTGATACCCTGGCCGTCTTCCCGCCCGTGGGAGGGGGATGAAATGGAAAACCTCCGTGACTACCTCCGTACCCATGCGCAAGACGATATGGTGACCCTCCCCGTACAGCAGGCGGCAGCCCGGCTCTTCGATATGACATTCCCGGAGGTGGAAGAGGCCATCCTGGAACTCCAGCTTCTGCCTGCCCGCTATGCCAGAAACCGGAACACCCTGACCTGCGAACAGCAACTGACTTTATTCCAAAGCTCGGTGGCCGTGGTCGGCTGCGGAGGCCTGGGATGCTATATCGTTGAGGAACTGGCCCGGATCGGCGTGGGCAGGATCACAGTGATCGACCCCGATCTTTTTGAAGAGCACAATCTCAACCGACAGTTATACGCAACCCCGGGCAACCTGGGACAGGCCAAGGTGGAATGCGCCGCGAACCGGGTGAAAGAGGTGAATCCCGCCGTCGCCGTCACGCCGGTGCAAAAAGCCCTGAGCAGGGACAATGGCCGCGAACTCCTGGAGAAAACCCAGGTCGCAGCAGACGCTCTGGATAGCATCCCCCGGCGGCTCGATCTGGCCCATGCCTGCCGGATCTGTGGTATTCCTCTCGTCCATGGCGGCGTCGGCGGCTGGTACGGCCAGGTGGTCACGGAATTTCCGGGAGACGGCACACTGGATCGGATCTATGCAAGGTGCCATGACACCAAAGGCATCGAAAAGGAGCTGGGAAATCTCGCCTTTGTCGTCCCCGTTGTTGCCAGCCTGGAAGTGGCCGAGGTGATCAAGATCCTGCTCGGCGAGGACGCGTCGCTCCGAAGGAAGATGTTGTCCATCAACCTGCTCGACATGGAAATCTGCAAAATGGTGTTTTGACGGTTATGAGAACATCCCCGGCGACAGACAGGCTCCCCGCACTGAGACCACACCCCACCAAGCTCTTTGTGGAAACAACCACACGCTGCAACCTCAAGTGCCCCATGTGCCTCAAGCAGCGCGGTGATGAAGAATTCCATGAGGGGGATCTGTCCGCCGAAACTTTCCAGCGCCTCCTTCCGGCGATGCCCGCCATCGAGGCGGTTGTGCTCAACGGCATCGGCGAACCCCTTCTTCATCCCGGCCTGGAGGAGTTCATCCGGATCAGCAAGGAGAAGATGAACGGAAGCGGCTGGGTGGGATTTCAATCCAACGGACTGCTCATTGACTCTCCGCGTGCACGCCGCCTCGTGGAGGCAGGACTGGATCGTATCTGTATCTCCGTGGACGCCGTCTCCCCGGAGGCCTTCCGCAACATCCGCACAGGGGAAGAGATTGCCGATGTCGAGCATGCCCTGGAGGTTTTCCGCGCCGCAAAAAAAACAGGTAAAACACCCCTGGAAATAGGCGTGGAGTTCGTTTTACGGCGCGACAACATCGGGGAGCTTTCCGATACCATCCGCTGGGCGGCCTCACATGGCGCGGACTTCGCCATCGTCACCCAGCTCTTTCCATATCACCGGGACCTGGTTGACCTGGCGGTTTACGACGCCAACCTGGATGCCTCCGTGGCTATCCTGCACAAGTACGTAAAGATCGGCGAGGAGGAAGGGGGCGATATCAGACGCTACTTTGACGTCTATATGAAATATTCCCGGAGCGCCGACGACACAAGGATTATGAGCCTTGTTGACAGGATGATCGCCGAGGCGTCACAACAAGGGGTGACTCTTAATCTGCAGAAGCTCTTTTCCATGGATCACGGCTGGACGGAAAAAGCGGAGGAGGCCTTTGCCGCCGCAAGAGAGACGGCTTCCCGCGCAGGCATCCAACTCAGGCTTCCGGAAGCCGTCCCCCGGAGCGCCCGCCGGTGTGAGTTCGTTGAGGAGGGTTCGCTTTTCGTCTCGTGGGACGGAAATGTCCATCCCTGCTACTTCCTGTGGCATCACTGCCATTGTTTCATCAACGGCATGGAGAAGGTTGTCAAGCCCAGAGTTTTCGGCAATCTCGCGGAACGAGGCATCCTGGAGATCTGGAATGATCCGGCCTATGTCTCCTTCCGGCGAAACGTCCTGCGCTACGATTATCCGTTCTGCTTCAATTGCAGCTTCGCCCTGTGCGACTATGTTCAGGGAGGAGACTTCGAACAGGATTGCTATGTAAATGCCGAACCTTGCGGCGTTTGCCTCTGGTGTATGGACATCTTTAATTGTCTGAAGTGAATGTTTGGCGTATGGTTTTCCGTGCCGCTTAGGTCACTTTGTGGTCGCCGGTCCGAACGGTTCAGGGAGTGCCATGTTAACAAACCAAGTCCTGAGAACCTCCACGGCGTATTTAACCTCGATCATGCGGACAATCTGCTCATCTTTTCAAACAGCTAAATCCACCTCTTTTTCTTCTTTGGTGGAAGGATAATGGAGGGGCAGATTTGTTCTTTTTACCATCAATTGCAGTGGTCACAGTGTTCCATCTCCCCCGCTGAAACAGGCAGGATCTGAAGCGTAGTGTGATTAATCCCGTATTTGTTCAGCAGCATCTCCTGAGCTGCACGGATGATCGTTTCGCTGTCCGATGCTTTCTCCGTTGTCCGGATATGGGCGGAGAGCAGCGTCTGTTCCGCGCCGGTCTGCCAGATATGGAGATCCTTGACGTTCGCCACCGCCTCGATCGCCAGCAGGTCATTTTTCACCTCGTTGTAATCGATGCCCGGCGGTACGGCGTCCAGCAGGGAATTGACGGTCACCCGGACAATCTTGTAGATTTCCCGAGCGATGAACAGACTAATGGCGATCGAAATGAGCGGATCAATGATGGACCAGCCGAAGAACATGATCAGGAGGGCGCCGATGATGACCCCGAGGGAAAACAGGGCGTCCTGAAGCGAATGAAGCCAGACGCTTCTCATGTTGACGTTCCGCGCCGATATTTTCCGCAAGAAAAGGGTAGCCGCCCCATTGCCGACAAAGGCGATCATGGCGACCCAGAACATCTCTTTTCCGGGGATCGCGGGCGTCGTCGTCAGCCGGCCGACCGCCTCCCAGAGGATAAAAGCGATGGCCACGGAAAGGACGATGCTGTTGACAAAGGCAGCGATAAACTGGATTTTGTGGTAGCCGTACGTCTTCCTTGTGTTTGCCGGACGGTGGGAAACCTTCTCCGCCCAATAGCTGAAGATCATGGCGGAAATATCGCTCAGATTGTGAACGGCGTCCGAGATCAGGGCGATACTCTGAATGAGCAGGCCGAAAAACATCTCGAAGGCCACGATCCCGCCGTTGATCACCATGGCGAAAATCAGGTTTTTCAGCGACGCCGGCTTCTCATGATTATGATTGTGTTCCATATTCATCCATTTCCTCTATGCATCGGGTGGAAAAACGTCAATTTCCCCTCCGCCCTTTGCTTCAAATAATGGCGTTAAACAGTTAGACAACCATAATAATGGCGACCGTCATAATCGAGGTTATTTTTTCAACCAGCCCTCGACCTCTTCCTTCCGGGGAACTTTGCCCACGGAAACGACCTTGCCGTCCACGACGACCGACGGCGTCGTGAAGACGCCGTATGCGGCAATCTCTTTGAAGTCCGTAACATGCTCGATTTTAGCGTCGGCGCCTGTTTCGGCAACGGCCTCCTTGACCAGCTTTCCCACCTGATGGCATTTTGCGCATCCCGGGCCTAAAATTTTGATGTCCATATTTTGCCCCCCTCCCTGCTGCGGATTGGTTGATCCTCATTCTGTCTCAATGGACCGTATTTCCACCCGGCGATATGTCGCGACCGGTCACAACTTTCCACATATTTCATCCCGGTGAATGCCCGGAATTTTTTCCACCAGGCTCCGGATCTCTGCATCATCCTTAAGCCAGTGTTTCAGATTCCCCAGGAGGGTGGCTGCATAGGGGTTGCTGCTGCCGTCGGCCAGATTATAATTGACCCAGAGACCATCTTTCCTTCTGCCGACAAGCCCCGCATCCTCAAGGACCTTGAGGTGCTTGGAGACTGTTGGTTGGGCAATTCCCAGGGCGGCTTGGATTTCACAGACGCACAGGACCCGCTCTTGAAGAATCTTGAGCAGCTTCAAGCGATTGGGATCGGAAAGGGCTTTCATCACACGGATGAAATCATTCATCGTTGCCTCCTTAATATATTCACTTCTAGCAATATAGATTTTATCAGATCTTGTCAAGGGGAAAAGAACTTTAGACGGTTGCGATTCAAAGAAACACAGCAACGTCGCTGGTGGCAGGCCTCTGGGCAGGAAGGCATTCAAAGGCTGTTATTAAGCCATTTATTTCATTGACAGTCCCTGAGAGGAAGGTGTACTTTTACCGGGATTTTTCAAAATGGGAGGAGCCGTACAAATGACCGATCACCAAGGCAGGAGTGAAGAGAAGGCCGTCTGGATAGGAGACATCATCAAGACGTTTATCAGGCAGTCCCCGGAAAATTCTCTTCAGTGGGAAGCGCCTGAGCCCGCCTGGTCGGAACCGCTCATCGGCTTTGCCGGCGGCCAC
>JAPLJM010000158.1 GCA_026388595.1 Deltaproteobacteria bacterium | reverse complement strand
AATCAGGATCGCAACCCCATAGCCGATCCCGAACATCAGCAGCACCCCCAGGGCGCCGGAAAGGGATGCGGCCAGTTTTTCATTTTTCCATCCAGGAACCTTATAATCCGGTAGCGGCGCCGCTATCACCTCTTTTCCTTCTCCCTTTTTCAGGAAATTCTGGTCCGTGGCTACGCGTTCCAGTCCGTCGGGCCAGTGGGAAGCAAAGGGTGAAAGAAACAGGGCAATGAAAAGGGCAAGCATCAATCCGATCAGGAGATCTCTTCGCTTCATGCTCGACCCGTCTCCAATGGCTCTGTCCGGGGACAGGGGCGGTCCGTTCGGATCAACGAAAGACCATAGAGCAGGTCCGGACGCACCTTGAGGATAAACCCGATGATCAGTGTTGTTATTGCCGCTTCACCGACGCCGATGAAGGCGTGAATGCCCAGCATGGCCGGAAGGACCACGGCAAGCGGCGATGTTCCCGAAAGGGCGAGTTCAATCGCGCAAAAGCCCGAAGCCAGTATGACGGAAAACCATGAGGCAATGGCCGTGCCGGTCAGGATGGCCTTGCCGCGGCCGGAGACGCCGCTGACCGTTCTGTAAACCAGGTAGCCGCCCATTGTCCCCGCCAGGGCCATGTTCAGGATGTTGGCGCCCAATGTCGTCAGGCCGCCGTCCTGAAAAATAAAGCACTGAACGATCAGCACACAGGTCAGGACAATGGCGCCTGCGTATGGCCCCAGGAGCACCGCCGCCAGAACGCCTCCCAGCAAATGTCCCGAGGTGCCCCCCATGACGGGGAAATTGACCATCTGCGCCGCAAAGATAAAGGCCGACATCACCCCCATCAGCGGAACCATTCTATCCTGAAGGACAGGGGCCGTTTTTTTCAGACTGTATCGAATGCCGCCGATGGAGAGGAGCCAGGCCGGTGCCCAGGTGCCTGCCTCCAGAAAGCCGTCCGGAATATGCATAGTCCATTTATCCTTAAATGACCCTACTCGAGAAGTCTGTTCCTGCAATAGGTTGATACCCCCTGTCAAGCAAAAAAGATAATTTTACCCCCATATCGGGTTGCAGGAAAGGATCGGGTCTAAACCTTTTCGTTGCATTTATCGGCACGAAACGCTATGAATATAAACAGCTCTCAAGCGGCATGTATCAGTCGTTATACCACCCCATTTTCACCGGTTTCAATTGTTTGCAGGAGGTTGCAGTTATGAAAAAAAATGTATTACGTCCGTTATTGGTTATGTGCTTCATCTTTCTGATGGTTGCTCCCCTTTGGGCAGTCTCACCCCCTGCGGTGGGCGGCCAATTGCCGGATTTTCAGCTTTCCTTTCCCAAGAATAGCGCCGACAAAAACTATCTGAACATTTCCGGCTCCCTGTTTTCCAGTTCTTTCAAAATCCCCCAGATCGGGGCGCAGGTGGTGGTCATAGAAATATTCAGCATGTATTGCCCCTACTGCCAGGCGGAAGCGCCCAATGTCAACAGCCTTTACCAAAAGATAGAGAGCAATCCGGCATTAAAGGGAAAAATTAAGCTGGTGGGCATCGGTGTGGGAAATTCGGAGTATGAAGTGGGCGTCTTTAAAAAGAAATATAATATTCCCTTCGCCCTTTTTCCCGATGGGGATTTCAAGATCCACAAACTGATGGGGGAGGTGCGGACACCTTATTTTATCGGTGTGAAAATCAATGCCGACAGATCCCATCAGGTGTTTTATTCCAAACTGGGCGCCTTTGCGGGCGTGGATCAATTCCTGAATGAGATCGTTGCCTTATCTGGCTTGCAATAGGAGGGAAACCATGAATAAATTCAAGCGTATCGTCCTGACGATGGTCCTGTCCGCGACCTTGATGATCCTGCCTCTGGCGCAGGATTCATTCGGTCTTTCCGACGTCTACAAGAATAATATCTATGATCCCGGCGTTCTGAAAATATTGGACAGCGTGGTGAAGGTCAAAGTCGGCCAGAAGGCCCCCGGCTTTACCCTGCCGGCCGTTTCCGGGGGAAAGGTATCCCTCAAGGATTATTTAGGCAAGAAAAATGTCGTGATTTCTTTCGTGCCGGCCGCCTGGACGCCGGTCTGCTCCGATCAGTGGCCCGGCTACAATATCGTCAAGGATCTTTTCGACGAACAGGATACGATTCTGCTGGGCATTACCGTGGACAATATCCCCACGCTTTTTTCCTGGACCAATCAGATGGGGAAGCTTTGGTTTCCCGTGCTGTCCGATTTCTGGCCGCACGGACAAACAGCGAAGAAATACGGTGTTCTGCGAACGGACGGCGTTACGGAACGGGCACTTTTTGTAGTCGACAAAAAAGGCATTATCCGCTATATCGACGTGCATAACATCAACGAGCGGCCCTCGCTGGAAACCCTGGTCAAGGAACTGGAGAAACTCAAATAAGAATTTGCGACGGACGGGACAGGGTCATTAAGGAGCTAACTCATAATGGATGAA
>JAPLJM010000321.1 GCA_026388595.1 Deltaproteobacteria bacterium | reverse complement strand
GATCGCGCTTTGGGCGATAAATGGTTGGTCGCCTCCGGCCTGGCCCCCGGCGAGCAGGTGATTATCGAGGGTGTACAGAAGGCAAGGCCCGGTGCGATGGTGAAGGCGGTTCCTTTTGCCTCCGGCAATGAAAAAAGCAGTGGCGAGCGTAAAGATACGACCCCGCAGCATACAAAATCGAATTGACGGAGGCATTTGATGCTATCGAAATTTTTCCTGGAACGCCCTGTTTTCGCATGGGTCATCGCCATCGTCATGATGGTCCTGGGGGGACTGGCCATTCACAATCTCCCCATCTCCCAGTACCCCCCCATCGCACCGCCGTCCATCGCCATTGACGCCTTTTACACGGGAGCCTCGGCCGAGACGGTGGAAAACAGTGTCACCCAGATCATCGAGCAGAAAATGACGGGCTTCGACGACATGCTCTATCTGTCCGGGACGAGTGATTCCGCCGGGGCCGCTCGGGTCGAGCTGACCTTCAAGCCGGGCACCGATCCGGACCTGGCCTGGGCCAAGGTACAAAACAAACTCCAACTCGCTATGACGAGTCTACCGGAAGTGGTTCAGCGCGCGGGGGTCACGGTCAGCAAATCCACGCGGAATTACCTGATCATCGTGGGACTCATCTCCGAAGACGGCAGCATGGACGGCAACGACCTTCGGGACTATGCCCAGACCAACCTGGAGAAGGTCCTGGCCCGCGTCCCCGGCGTCGGCGAGGTCCAGAATTTCGGCACCCAGTACGCCATGCGCGTCTGGCTCAATCCCGACAAGCTCACTGATTACCGCCTGACCATAGATGATGTGATCGCGGCGCTGAAGACCTACAACGTGGAGGTTTCCGCCGGACAGTTCGGTGGCGTGCCGGCGGCAAAAGGCCAGCGTTTGAATGCTTCCATTATCGTTCAGAACATGCTCAAGACCCCGGAGGAGTTTGCTGCTATTCCCGTCCGCACCAATCCCGACGGCGCCGTCGTCCGCATCCGGGACGTGGGGCGGACGGAGTTGGGAACCGAGTCTTACGACATCGAGGCTGCTTATAACGGCAAGCCTGCCGCCGGCCTCGCCATTCGTCAGGCCCCCGGTGCCAATGCCCTGGATACGGCCGACGCCGTCAGAAAGAAAATGGCGGAGATGAGCCGCTACTTTCCGCCGGGGATGACGGTCGTCTACCCCTACGACACCACCCCTTTTGTCCGGGTGGCCATCAATGAGGTGGTAAAAACACTTTTCGAGGCGATCTTCCTCGTTTTCCTGGTCATGTGGCTATTCATGGGCAATCTCCGTGCGACGCTCATCCCCACAATTGCCGTGCCCATTGTGATCCTGGGTACTTTCGCCATCCTGGGGGCCTTCGGGTTTTCCATCAACATGCTGACGATGTTCGCCATGGTGCTGGCCATCGGCCTGCTGGTGGACGACGCCATCGTTGTGGTGGAAAACGTGGAAAGGATCATGTGTGACGAGGGGCTTTCACCCAGGGAAGCGACGGCCAAGTCCATGGAGCAGATCACCCCGGCCCTGATCGGCATCGGTCTGGTCCTCGCGGCGGTTTTCGGCCCCATGGCCTTTTTCCCCGGATCGACGGGGGTTATCTACCGTCAGTTCTCCATCACCATCGCCGCATCCATGCTCCTGTCCGTGGTCGTGGCCTTAATCCTGACACCGGTGCTTTGCGCCTCACTCCTCAAGCCGGTGGAATGCGGCCACCAGGCCTCTGATAATGCGGTGTTCTTTCTGCGACCGTTTTTCCGGTGGTTCGACCGGGCCTTTTTCGGGTTGAGAGACCGCTATATCCAACTGGTCGGCCGCTTCCTTTCCCGTAAAAAGCGCTATATGGCGGTTTTCTGCATCATTCTCGTCCTTCTGGGATTTCTTTTCATGCGGATGCCTACGGGCTACATTCCCGATGAGGACCAGGGCATTCTGCTCTGTCAGATATTGATGCCCACGGGCGCCACCCTGGAGCAGACCAAGGGCGTTGCCAACGACGTCCAACGCTATTTTCAGGAAAAAGAAAAAGAGGCGGTGGATTCATGCATGACCATCGTCGGCATCGGTTTTTCCGGCCGGGGGCAGAACAACGGCATGGTGTTTGTCAAA
>JAPLJM010000007.1 GCA_026388595.1 Deltaproteobacteria bacterium | reverse complement strand
CGGGCCTTTCCCGGGCAAATCCCAAGGACATCGACCGGGCCTGGCAGGCCATCAAGGAGGCGGCCAACCCGCGCATTCATACCTTCCTGTCCTCTTCGGACATTCACCTGAAGTATCAGCTGAAAAAAACGCGTGACCAAGCCCTGAAAGAGGCCAGGGCCGCCGTCGCTCATGCACGGGGCTACACGACCAACGTCGAATATTCCCCGATGGATGCCACGAGGACGGACAGGGATTACCTCTGCGATGTTGTGGAAGCGGTCATCGCCGCGGGAGCCACGACGATCAACATTCCGGACACCGTGGGTTATGCCCTGCCCGATGAATTCAGTGCATTGATTGCTTATCTGTTCGAGAAGGTGCAACGCCTCAAGGATGTCATCGTATCCGTTCACTGTCACAATGACCTCGGTGTTGCCGTCGCCAATTCGCTGGCCGGACTGAAACACGGCGTCCGGCAAATCGAGTGCACGATGAACGGCATCGGCGAGAGGGCCGGCAACACAGCCCTGGAAGAGGTGGTCATGGCCATCGAGACGCGGAAGGACCTGCTGAATTACCGCACGGGCATCCAGACCAGGCACCTGTACCAGACCTCCCGGCTGTTGACTCAGATCACGGGCGTTCCCGTGCAGCCCAACAAGGCCATCGTCGGTGCCAACGCCTTCGCGCACGAGTCCGGCATCCATCAGGACGGAATGATCAAGGAGAAGGGAACGTACGAAATCATCAGGCCCGAAACCGTGGGCTATTCAGAGTCGCATCTCGTCATGGGAAAGCACTCGGGCCGCCACGCCGTACAGGAACACCTCAAGAAGATGGGGTTCAGCCTCGGTCGGGCAGATATCGACCGGGTATTTGTCCGCTTCAAGGAACTTGCCGACGTCAAAAAAGAGATCTATGATGAGGATATGGAGGCCATCATCCATGAGGAGATCTTCCGGACCGAAGACAAGTACAAGCTGGTCTATCTGAACGTGGTCAGCGGGAATGTGGCCGTCCCCACGGCGACGATGCAGATGGAGATAGACGGGAAGCTCATTCAGGAAGCGGGCTTCGGTGTTGGCCCCGTGGATGCCACCTTTGCCGCAATCCGCAAGATCACGAGCACCGACTACTATCTCGAGCGATTCGCCGTCAATGCCATCACGGGGGGAACGGATGCGCAAGGGGAAGTGACGGTTCAGCTCAAGTATAACGGGCACCGTGTCTTTGGCCGGGGTGCCCACCCCGATATTATCGTTGCGTCCGCCAAGGCCTATATCAATGCCCTGAACCGGCTCGAGTGGGTCAAATCCAGTAATCGCAAAGTCGAGATGAAATAAAACAGGGCATCGCCGACCAGAAAGGATACAAAACACCCATGGGAATGACGATAACGGAAAAGATCCTCCGCGATCACACGGAGCTCAAGGAGCTTCATGCCGGGATGCTGATCAATGCCAGGGTGGACATCGCCCTGGGGAACGACATTACGGCCCCCCTTGCCATCGAGGAATTCCAGAAGGCGGGCGGGACCGAGGTGTTTGACCGGGACCGGGTGATCCTGGTTCCCGATCACTTCACCCCGAACAAGGACATCCAATCGGCCACCCAGTGCAAGGTTCTTCGAGACTTCGTCAAGCAGCAGGATCTCTCTCACTCCTTCGAGGGGGGCACCGTCGGGATCGAACATGCCCTTCTTCCCGAGCAGGGGCTGGTGCTGCCCGGGGATCTGGTCATCGGCGCCGACAGCCACACCTGCACCTATGGGGCCCTCGGGGCTTTTGCCACCGGGGTGGGCAGCACGGATCTGGCGGCGGTCATGCTGACGGGGGAGGCCTGGTTCAAGGTACCCGAGTCGATGAAGATCGTCCTGCATGGAAGCCTTCGCAGGTGGGTCTCGGGAAAGGATCTGATCCTGTACCTGATCGGCCGGATCGGTGTGGACGGGGCGCGCTACAGGGCCATGGAGTTCACCGGAGAGGCGGTCGCACGCCTCGGGATGGCCGATCGCTTCACGATGGCCAACATGGTCATCGAAGCCGGGGCCAAAAGCGGGATCTTTGTCCCCGACGCAATCACGGAGGCCTACGTCCGGCAACGGGCGAAACGTAAATGGAAA